>CAYNVX010000057.1:0-8907 GCA_964400755.1 uncultured bacterium
CTCTTACGTTGAACATCACTGTTCAAGCCCTTCCCTTTAGGGGAGGGTAGTTGACCATGAAGATATTGAGTTTTTCCTATACTGTCTAGGAATCCGCCTGCAATACTTGTAATTAAGGTCATTGTTCCAAAATACAAGAATAATAAAGGCGATATTGTAAAGCCTAATGCTCCCAAAGCAATTATAGTACCCATTGCTACTGTAGCAACGCATCTTGCCATTTTATAAACAGAAGCTGTCTGTTGCAGATAAAAGTTGTCTTTAATTTCACCAAAACTGACGAGTTCATTAGCAAACTGCTGAACATTGCTAAGAGCAAAAGAGAAACCGCCAATTGCTGTAAATTTTCCAACAAAGGCAGCACTGAATTTTACAACATTATATTTTGCAGCCCACTTAGCTAATTTAGATGCATCCCAAATATAGTCAAGCACAGGGGACCTAAGAGAAGAAGTTTGATTTACACTATTTTTTACTTTTCCATAAACAGTAGTAGCCTTAGATGGCGACTGTTTTTTATAATCAATAACAGCACCTCTTAGTTTTAGAGATTTGTCAGCAATTTCATGTAAAACAAAGTGGTCCATCCAACATTTAACATTGCCTAAGAAAGCATTTAAAGCATTGATAGTAGTTAGTTTAGGAAATATTTGCTGTGCCCATTCAACAGTTGTTTTCAATGCTCTATAATAATCTTTTGGCTTTGCTTTTAATATCTCATGTGAGGTCTTCCAAAAACTCACGTCGTTAAAATCACTTATTGTTCCAATTCTTGCAGACATAAAGATCTCCTATAAATAATTTTTAAAAAGATGAATATTTTTACTCTTTATTTTTTTTTCTGTAAAATATAAAAAATAAATATTTTACATGATCATTGAAATACCTGTTGCAGTCAAAGCAACAGCAAAGATTTTTCTGAGTATTTCAGTTGGAGTTTTTTGAGAAAGTTTAACTCCTAGAAATACAGAAAAGATTGAGACGATACTTACTATTAAAAAAACAGGAAAATCTATAAAGCCTATGTTCTTGACCAGATATGGAGCCTCAAAACCAAGTACAATGTATGTCAAAACGCCTGCTATTGATGAAAATAGAGTGCATACTGAAGCTGTACCTATTAGTACTTTTCTAGGGGTTTTAAAGATCATTATTAAAAAAGGCATGGCAATAACACCCCCGCCAATGCCTAGCATGGTAGATATGCAGCCGATTATAATTCCATAAAATGAGAAACCAACATTTTTAGGAGCATATATTGGGAGGTATAGCTCTTTTGTAAAAAACATGTAAATTCCTAGTATAATAACAAAAATTCCAAAAATTAATTTTAAAGTTTCTCCTGACAAATAAAAAGCGATTATACATCCTGTTATGCTCCCTACTATCAATCCAGGCATTAAATAACCGATAAATCTCCACATAATACCGCTTTTATTATGATAAACATACACAGCGACAATGGAAGATACTACAATTATAGCTAGTGAGGTTCCTATAGAGTAATGCATTATGGCATTTTGATGATAACCATAATGGCTGAATAGATATAAAAAAGCGGGGACGGTTACTACCCCTCCTCCGATACCTAAAAGTCCAACTAAAAGACCTGATGTTAAACCTAACAGGATTAAAATTATTATTTCAGCAACAGGCATGATGTTTTCTTGTTTATACCTTTTTTACTTTATATAAGTAATCAATGTAATTAATGCAAAAACATTTCATTTTTTTTTCTAGATTTAAAATTAGTTAGAATTTTTGATAATTAAAAAAACTCTTCTAAAAAAAGCAGTCTTAACAATTTCTTAAAAAAAAGATTGATTAAAATTATTTTTTTACATATTAACCTTATGAAAATTTATTTTGTTTTTATAAGGGGGGTTTTATGGCCAGCTGCATTGATTCTATTTTTAAATTTGGCATTGATAGATGTTATTGGGATTGCAGCACTACTGTAGTTGTAATGCCATCTTCTGAAGAAAGTGTCCGACCTCTTCCTGAACGGGATTTAGCAAGGAACTTACAAACATTAGATGATCTGGAATATCCCTTTGAAACTGAAACAAGAAGGGTTTATAGATCACAGCTTGATGCAAATCCTAACGACATACGAAGGGCAATATTTAATGTAGCTGCCAAAAATGTTAAGCTTTTATGTCCTGAAAGAAGAGCAGGAAGAAAACTTGAAGGAATAGCTAGACTTAAACTTGCTTCAGCTATAAGTGGGGTTAATTTAGAACAAAAATATAATTTATCGAAGCCATTGGATCCGGGAGAAGTTAAGCAACTAAATAAACAAGTTATCAGAATTACTAAAGTAGGATCTCAAGCTGCTAAACTTTGGAAAGCTTTTATACACTCAGCTCCATCTTCTTTAGAAGATCTAGAAAAAATGAAAGAAGAGCAGGTTATAACAAAAAAACAACTTTCTATTTTCAAAGATGCATTAAAAAAAGCTCAAAAAGCTGCTTTTGAAAAATTTATTGGTGTTGTATCATTTTTTGATGCGCTAAGTCGTGAAAGATTTTGTGATCTTACTTTAGAACATCAGATTATGTTTATTCAGGCTGCTGAAAAGTGTCCTGATCAATTTTTAGATTCTTCTTTTACATTTTGGTCAGAAGGCAGAAGACTTTCGGAGAGAATCATTCCTAATTTGTTTGAAGCTCTTCGTTTTAATACTATGCCTGTTGAAGCGGCTGCAAATGCTGCAGAGGCTGCTCAATATAGCAGTATAGATACAGTTTGGGATTGTAGCGGAATGGGAGGAAGAGAGATGTCTTCGCCGGCACACTTAATCCCTCCTGTTGAAAAGGAAGAAGAAGAGGGTATAGTTGCTGTTGCTGCTTCAGCGGAAAGGGCAGTACCGGCAGCAGCTGAAGTTACCCATGTGGATCTCTCTGAAGTTTTGTCAAAGAATGGTAAAAAACTTTTAGATAAAATAACAAAATCTTCCGGAGCGACTATGGAAACCAAGGCATTGGGCCTAGTGATCTTGGAAGTCGTTTCGTCATTGCATGAATTAGATGTGAATAAATTGAACAAGATAAACTCGTTAACAAAATCAGAATTTAAACAATTTGAAAAAGCCGTAGATGATTTTATATTGCATATTGGAACAATATTTTATCTTTATAAGGCATTTAAAGAAACATCACACTTAAAAAATAATGAAAAAATTAAAGCTTTAACAATAAAAGAAGGGTATGGCTTTTCAATTCCGGTTTTTAAAACTTTTAAAACTTTAACAGATTCTAGAAGAGCTCATTTTTTTAAAAGAATTGAAGAGAGTCAATGTTTGGCAAAGCTGTCTCCTTTACTGCTTAAAATTTTATATCAAGTGGCAAATGAATTTTCTTGGAATGCAAAAAGCAGATTTAATCAGATTTATAATTTATCGACTTGGATAAGAGAAGAGAGTCAGGCGTTTCAACCTTTTAATCTGCCGGAAAACGAAAGAGAAGAAGCCGCAGGGGCGGGTGGAAAAGAATTTGAAGAAATAGCCTTATAGAGGGAAAAATGGCGCAATTAATAAATGGTTTTTTTCATCTTATAGGATTTAATGATACTCCTGAGGTGATTTATCTTGAGAAAGATTGTTCTTCAGTGGGCTTTCGCTATCAGCCATATACTATGTTCAACAGAAATAATTTAGCCTTTTTTGCTGTTGGCATGATAACAGCTTTAGCAATGAGATATATTGTTCCAAGAGCATTTTCTTTATCATCTAATCTTTATCATAGACTCATTAAGAAAGAAGAAAAGAGGCTTTCCGATGAAGAAAAACCGATATTTATCCCGAATATTAACACATTAAAATCTGATGAATTAGCAGAAAGGACTAGAGGAAATAAGATTAAATATATCCTTGAAGAAGATAAAAAAGTTCATGCTGAAATTAATTGCAGGGGCCTTTCTGATAGAAAATTAAACTTAATCCTTGAAGAATTAAAAAAAATGTTCCCCGAGCTAAATGGAATTATATTTTTGAATTTAGAAAATTCTGCTGAAAATCTTGCTTCATCGCTTCAATCTTTTAAAAACCTCCACAGAATTACTTATAGCAACTGTAAAAAAGTCTCAAAAAGTAAAATTGATTTAGTTTTACATTCTAACACCAAAATTATGCATATTGAATTTAAAAATGGTTCTGAAATAGATCCAGCTCTTTGTAGAGAATGGGAAAGAGACCATATTGTAACATACAATGATGGAAGTTCTAATAAAGCGTTGTTTTTACAAGCTTTTAGAAGGGATTTGGAAGCTTTAGACCGAAATATGACAAGAGCTGATATATGTGCTTTTTTAGAGAGTCTTAAGACAAAACCCTATTATGCTGTTTTTTATGTTTCTTTTGATCTTTGTTTAAATGATCTGCCTTACTGTAATGATGAGTTTACTTCATTATTGTTCGACTATTTTGGAAAAAACAATTTTAGTTTGGTTGGTCTAAATCTTTCTAATACTTCTTTAACAGGAAATTCTTTAAATTTGTTAATTGGACTTCCGATCAGGCGTTTAATTTTAAAAAAGGTTGCAAGGTTTGACTTTGCAAATCTTGCACTATTAAAATCTTTTAGTTTTCTATCAAAACTTGATCTGTCTGATAATCACCAGTTATTTGATGAGGATTTCCCCAAAGTCTCTTCAATAAAGTCATTAAAAGCTTTGCTATTAAACAATTGCGAGAATGTTTCTGTAGATCTTCTTGAAAAATCTATTTTAACTCTTCTGGATTCTCTGGAATATGTTTCATTGGAAAAAACTGCAATAGAAAGAAGGAGCGTTCAAAAATTATTAGCCGCTAAAAATATTCAACAGCCCTTTGTAATGGTTACAACAATAGAAAATACAAGAACCATCCATTTCCATGGATGTGATGGAATAGACCGTAATACTATTGATCATATTAGAAGCATTCCAGAAAACATTATTAAAGTTGTCTTTGACGGAAAAATGAGACTTTATTTTGATGATATGGAAAGACTGCTTGCATGTGATAATCTTCATCTTGAAGAACTTGATTTAAGAAACCTAAATATTGAAAACTACAAAAAAGAAGAATTAGAAAAAGAACAAAGAGAAGTTTCTGAGCAACGTCCCGCATTTAGAAAAATGAGTTTTGCAAAAGCAGCTCATCTCGCTAAAACGATGAGAAGAAGGCCCCAGAGAAAAGGGCTTGAGAAAGAGGGGGCTATAACTGAAGAAGGAATCTCAAAACTTGATATTTTGCTAAAGCTTAACATTTTATCAAAATGGCCTTTGAAAAGGCTTATTATAGAAGAGTTTGAAATTAACATTCAACGCAGTCCTCTAATTACTGTTACAGTTAATGTTTTAGGTGGTTCTATTGTGCCGGTGTGTGAGTTTATTAAAAAATTTGAATCTTTAGAGGAACTTAGTTTTTCCGGCTATCAGCAAGTGGACGAAAATGATTTAAATGCTATTGCGCAAATTGTAAAAAAGGTAAATATAAAAACACTAAATCTTAGCAATACAAATATAGATAATGATGATCTTCAGTCCTTTGAAGAAAGCCCAAAAGAGGCTGTTTTAAATATTTTAAAAAAGATTAGGGTTATTGACCTTAAAGGAACTAAAGTAAACAAAATTCTCTTTACCGCCTGGCCAAGGCAAGAAAAACCCCAACTTATAATCCTTCAAGGAGGTATCGGTAATAATCCTTCAGTTGATATTCTTGTTCAGCCGCATGGCGCTGAACGGCCTCTTACTTTAAGAATTGTTAACGATGAGACTTTATCTGTCCCATTATTGTAAAAGTAAATTGACAATTGTAAGTTTTATTTTTAACATAAGCTTAAACGATCAAGAAATATAGGCTTTGTTATGTCAAGGATTCTGTTAATTATAATATCTGTTCTTTTGTATAGCTGTATGGGAAGTACTATGCAGACAAGTCTAAAATCTGAACAGAACAGAGATAATATAGTTGGTTTAAGGCTTGGCATGACCCAGGAAGATGTCCTAACTTTAATGGGAAGTCCTTATAAATCAGAAGTTCATAAAATAGAAAACAATACCTATGTTATCTATTTTTACGTTACAGAACCTACAGTTCTTGGACAGAGCAAGCTTATTGAACAGAATTTCACTCCTGTGGTCTTTAAAGACAATATTTTAGTTGGCTGGGGCACTAATTATTATAATTATTTGATGGACATAGATAATGCCAGAGAAAAATATGAAGAAGAAAAAAGGCAAAAATATACAGATGATAGGGATGAATGGCCACCGAACCAACATGTTGTAATTCCACCTCCTAGCGAAAAAGCCAATGACCAAAGTTTAGAGGAAGACCTAGATAAAACAATTCCTCAGCCTGACCCACAGCCGCAGGAAGAAAAGCCACAGGGAACAGGCCCATGTAAGAACAAGCCTAAAACTGATGAAAATTATAATATGTGGGAATAATTTTTCTAATTTTAAATATTTATTTTGAATGCTTTAAATAATATATCTTATTATATATTATTCATATTCGTGTAAAGCTAACCTTAAATTTTAAAAATGAAAAACAAATTAAGTATATTTTCACTTGGCTTAGCATTATTTACAATGCTCTTTGGCGCAGGTAACATTATATTCCCATTAATTTTAGGCAGAGAAACAGGAAGTAATATTTCTTATTCGATGATAGGCTTTTTAATAACAGCTGTTGTCGTTCCTATTCTAGGGCTTTCTTCTGCTATATTATTTGAAGGGGATTATAAAAAATTCTTATCCAATATTGGAAAACTTCCCAGCACTATTTTAATATTTATATGCATGTTGTTTATTATTGGGCCTTTGGGCGCTACAACAAGATGCTTTATCCTTTCATATTCTGCTCTGCAAGTATATATGCCTAGCGTGCCGATTTATGCCTATACTGCAATATGTTTGGTTTTAATATACCTTCTTTCTTATAGAGAAAATAAGGTTGTCGACCTTTTAGGAACAGTATTGGGACCTATAAAGATTACTCTTTTGGTGGCGATTATTATAATAGGGGTATATGGGATCTTAAATTTTGAACCAGCATTCGTATCCAAATCTGCAAGTTTGAAACTTGGTCTTGAAAAAGGCTATTTCACATTAGATCTTATAGGAACCATCTTTTTCGCTCATTTGATATATGACGCTATGAAAACCAAGTTCGATCAAATAATGCATCCTAAAAAGATTATATGGCATTGTTTAAAAGCGGGCTTTATCTGTGCGCTTTTACTTGGGTTTATATATTTTGGTTTTGGCGTAGTCTCAGCTGCCTATAGCTCACAGTTAGTAAATGTGCCCGATCCTCAGCTTCTTAGTATTTTATCTATTAAGGTGTTAGGGGAGAAGATGGCTATTTTGTCTAATATTGCCGTAGCGGTAGCTACATTCATTACAGCAACAGCCCTAATCACCCTATTTTCTGACTATTTAACATTCAACGTACTTAAGGGTAAAATTACATATAATAAGGGATTGATCATAACCATGGCTCTATGCCTAATCATGGTTAATTTGGAGTTTGAGGGAATAATGAAGATTATATCTCCAATTGCTATTGCTATATACCCGGCTTTAATTGTTCTCTCCATTGGCAATATTTTGAATAAATTGGTAGGGTTTAAAGAAAAGTATGTCTTTTATTTAGTATGGGTTACTTTTGGACTTACAATAGCCCTTCAAGTTATAGTACCATTATTTAAATAAAAGGATAATTTTACAAGCGCTCAGATGGGAAAGTGCACTAGATCAATTTTCTTTATAATGAGGGTTTTTGGGAATCTGCTTTTGCTCGATATTTTTCTTGAAAAAAGGTTCTAACACTTTCTAGAGCTATAGTATATGGTGTAGTTATTAATTGGCTGGTTCTTTTATCGATAAATGTTATGGGCCAATTTCTTGTAGCTATTAATAATTTTGCATATTCTTTGTTCTGGAGAAATTTGTATTTAATTACATTTATCAAGAATTTATGCCAAGTCGATGGATCATATTTTTTTGCATAAGTAAATGTATATTCTTCGGCGAAGCCATCTATTAAATGGGTTGGCAAATAAGAGAGTTTATAAGCTAGATCTTTTCTATGAGGATAAAATTTTATAGAATGAAGCGCAGCAGCTATGCATCTATAAGAAATTTTATTGCCATCTGTAAATTTGACTGAAAAAGGAGCTATATCATCATATATTCCTAAATAATAAGAGGCCTCTGGTGAATCGCTAAAACAGAAGTATCTAAATGGATGCAAGTTCACTTTTTCTATTTCTTTCAAAAGATTGTCTCTAAAAAAAGTTCTATCAGAGGTTCTAGGAAGCACTCTTATAGGTTGAGATGGTTCACTTCGTGAAAGAGCCTGTGATTCTATTTCATGAGCATCTTGTTCTATTAAAGTAATATTAATATCTTCTTCAGCTTGTGGTTTTAGGACATGAAGTAATGAACCGCTAATATCGAGAGGGGATTTGGAAACATCGATATCAGCTGCTTGACCAAGTGATAATGAATCACTCTCGCTCATTTCTGCCGGTGGCGGCGAAAATGGACGAACGAAAGTGCTACGGAAATGACAAGCAAAAAGACCTGTTAAACAACACATATAATTTAAACCAAGATTTATTTTAAGATTTATAAATATTATACTATATAATTATATTTAATTTAAATAATTAATTATTAATTTATTTAACACTTGTAAGTGTCGAATTATCAGCCTCTTAGGAATCAAGAAAAGAACAAGAAAAAAATAATTATAAAAAAATGCTTAAATTGCCTTTTTTGCATGTAATAATGTATTTCTTTAAATTGGAATTAATTCTAAATTAGTTATTTATGGTTTTTATTATTATAATAAACCGTATTATGCAACTGCTCATAAAGCTGAGGTAATATCAGTTATGGCTCATTAAGACG
>CAYNVX010000058.1:0-7769 GCA_964400755.1 uncultured bacterium
ATTCTAGTATATTCGATAAAGTTCACTGTTCTACCATCTGGTTAAATGTTTAAAAAATACTATTTTTTATTGTTTTGATGCCATGTATTCTATCAAGTCAACTACTCTTGTTGAATATCCCATTTCGTTGTCATACCAAGAAACAATCTTATAAAAACGGCTGTTTAAAGCTATACCTGCTCCTTTATCGAATATACTAGAATACTGACTACCTATAAAATCTGAAGAAACAACATCTTCTTCTGTATAACCCAAAATATTTTTCATTTCATTTTCTGATGCTTTTTTCATTGCTTCGCATATAGCATCATAAGTTGTCTCTTTAGATAATTTTACTGTTAAATCAACTACTGACACATCAACTACAGGAATTCTAAACGCCATTCCTGTAAGTTTACCTTCAATTTCAGGTATACATAGCGCAACAGCTTTTGCTGCACCGGTTGAAGCTGGTATAATATTATATCCAGCAGACCTTCCGCCTCTAAAATCTTTATGCGAAGGGCCGTCAACAGTTGGTTGTGTTGCTGTGACTGCATGTATTGTTGTCATCAAGCCTTCATCTATACCAAAGTTATCCAAAAGGACTTTGGTTATAGGAGCTAGACAATTAGTAGTACATGAGGCATTGGAAACGATATGATCTTTTTTAGGATCATATTTTTTATGGTTAACTCCCAATACAAAGGTAGGTACTCCACCTTTTGCAGGAGCTGAGATAATAACTTTTTTTGCACCGGCATCAATATGCTTTTGTGCATCTTCCATTTTGGTAAATCTACCTGTAGACTCAACAACAAAATCTACACCTAGCTCTTTCCATGGAAGATTAGCAGGATCTTTCTCTGCAAAAATCTTAGTTTCTTGTCCATCAACAATTATAGCATTATTCTTTACTTCTATTTTCTTATCATACTTGTGATGTACTGTATCATATTTTAAAAGATATGCTAAATTATCAGGCGGCACTAAATCGTTGATAGCAACAATTTTTATATCTTTTCTTTTATGAGCAATTCTAAAAACTAATCTTCCTATCCTTCCGAATCCGTTTATAGCAATTTTAAGTGTCATATTTCCTCCAAAAAACATTATAATTTTTTTTCATAATATATCTATTATAGATGAATGTAAAGACAGATTTATTTCTAAAAAAGAAATTTGCAAAATTATACTTTTTTTCAAAGGTTTTATCTTTAAGCTAAATATTCAATTATGCATATAGGTGCACTATCGCCTACTCTATTAGCTTTTTTAATGATTCTTGTATAACCGCCATTTCTGCCTTCAAATCTTTTTGATAAATCATTAAACAATTTGTCTAAAATTTGACGATCATTATTATATGAAGATTTGTCTCCATCTTTAACTTTTCTTTTCTCTTTTGTAGTTAAAGAATTATAAGATAGCATTAATTTTGCTTTTGCTCTTCTTTTTGCAGAAAGCTGATCTTCTTTTTTAGATAAAGTAATCAGCTTATCAGCATGTATTTTAAGCTCTTTAGCTTTTGTTACAGTTGTCTCAATACGACCATAAAAAACTAATGATTTTAACATATTTGCAATCATACATCTTCTATGTGATCCTGTTCTACCTACTTTAAAAGTATGTTTTGCATGTCTCATTATTCATTTCCTAAATTGTTGTTATTATTTTTTTCTTCTAAATATTTTTCTATTATTGTCTTTATGTTATCTCTATTAATTGCATATTTACTTAGGTCCATTCCTAAAGAAAGCCCCATTTCATCTAGCTTTTGTTTGATCTCTGTTAAAGATTTTTTACCAAAATTTCTAAACCTTAACATTTCAGATTCTGGCATTACAACAAGCTCTCCGATTGTATCAATATGAGCGCCTACCAAACAATTTGTAGATCTTACAGAAAGTTCAATCTCGCTAATCTTTAATGCAAGTTTAGATAAAATTTCATCACGGTCTTTATTCTCTTCAACTTCTTGCTTTTCAAATGCAAGAGCATGAGTTTTTAAACTATCAAAAACATGTAAATGCTCTCTACCAATTTGAGTTGCAAAAGTAATAGCTTCTCTAGGTGAAATCCTTCCATCTGTAACAACTTCTAAAATTAATTTGTCATAATCGGTATCTTGACCAACCCTTGTATTTTCAACAAAATAATTTACTAGTCTTATAGGAGAATAAGCTGAGTCTAATATAATCTCGTCCATAACTTTTTCAAAGTTAGTATGTCTTTCAGAAGGAACATAGCCCCTGCCGATTCCAATTCTTAAATCAATTCTTCTAATTGCAACCTTAGTTGCTGTAAAAATATGAAGGTCAGGATTAATAATTTCAAATTCACAAGGTCCAAATAAATCCTTTAAGCAAACAGAATATTTACCATTACCCTTTTCAAGCATATCTTCTGTTATTTCCAACATTGTAGAAATGACTTTGATGTCTTTTGATTTTTTTTCTTCATCCATTGGCAAATATCTTAATAGCGCTCCCTTCAGATTCAAAATCACATTAGTCATATCTTCAATAATACCTTCAACTGCAGTATACTCATGAGATACGCCTTCAATCCTGATAGAAATTATAGCAGGTGCTTCCAGTGCTGTTAACATTACCCTTCTAAGAACATTACCAACTGTATGTCCAAATCCTCTTTCAAATGGCTCAGCTATAAATCGAGCAAAATTTGGTCTATTTTGATCTTCTTCAACTTTTATTTTTTCTGGCAGTTCAAATTTGCCATACATTACTGTCATATTTGCGCTCCTATATGATTAATTACGTGTCTTATACACGTCTTCTTTTTCTTGGTCTGCAGCCATTATGAGGCACAGGCGTTTTATCACGTATTATTGTTATTGTAAGACCTGAACTTTGCAGACCTCTAACAGCTGATTCTCTACCAGCTCCAGGGCCTTTTAAATTAACTTCGCACTCTTTCATTCCCATTGACATGGCTTCTTTAGCAGCATTTTGTGCAGCAATAGTACCAGCAAAGGCAGATGATTTCTTTGATCCTGAAAAATTTGCTTTTCCAGAGGATGACCAAGAAATAACATTACCCGCAGGGTCTGTTATTGTAACGATTGTATTATTGAAAGTCGACTTAACATGAGCAACTCCCATTGGTACAGTTCTATGAGATTTCTTTCGTGCTTTCAGTGGCTTTTTAACCATTGCTTTTGTTGGTTTAGCAGCCGTTTTAGTTTGTTTAGCCAATTTTATTCTCCTTTTTAACCTGTTGTCGGTGCTAGTTTTTTACCAGCAACCGTTTTTCTCTTACCTTTTCTAGTTCTTGCATTAGACCTAGTATTTTGACCTCTAACAGGAAGACCTAGTCTATGTCTCATCCCTCTATAACAATGAATTGAAATCAATCTCTTAATATTATTTTGAACTTGTCTACGTAAATCTCCTTCAACAACATATTCTGACTGAAGAATAGCGTTCAATTTTCCAATATCTTCTTCTGTTAGATCTTTCGCTTTCATGTTTGGATCTAAATGTAATTTTTGTATGATTTCTACAGAAAGCTTTCTTCCTACTCCATAAATATAGGTCAAGCTTATCTCTAATCTTTTTTTATCTGGAATGTCTATCCCAATAACTCTCGGCATGAATTTTAATCCTCATTTAAAAATAATTTAAAATTTATTATCTTCCTCTAATTTTCCCTTTTTTCATGAAACCATCATATCGTTTCATCAAAAGGTGAGATTCGATTTGTTGTGTTGTATCTAAAATAACTCCAACTAATATCAATAATGATGTTCCACCAAAAAAGTGAGATATCCTAGCATCGACTCCAAGCAATCTGCTAACAATAGCTGGCAATATTGCTATGAAAGCTAAAAATATTCCACCAATCAACGTAATTTTATTCATTGTCGATTCTAAGAAATCTTGTGTTGGCTTTCCTTGTCTAATACCTGGAATAAAAGCTCCATTTTTCTTCATATCAGACGCGATTTGTTCAGGGTGAAATTGTGTTGCAGTCCAAAAATATGTAAAAAATAGAATCAACAGCACATATACAGTCATATAGACCATATTTCCGGGAGAGAGCATATTTGCTAATCTTCCCAGCCAAGTGCCTTTTCCAATAAGCTGCCCAATTGTTGCTGGGAACATCAATAAAGATGATGCAAAAATAACTGGAATCACACCAGCATAATTAATTTTTAAAGGAATAAATGAGGTTCCCCCTTGAGTCTCATGTCTTCCAACAACTCTTCTCGCATGCTGCAGTGGTATTCTTCTTTGCCCTTGAATAATCAAAATTGTACCAATAATAATTAATACAAATGCTCCGCCTAAAACTACCAATGATGAAAATGTAAGTTGTCCTACTTCTTGTGATTCTAGGTTTAGCTGTTTAATTACAGAGCCTATCATTGAAGGGAGAGAAGACAAGATACCAATAGTGATAATAAGGCTTATTCCGTTACCGATCCCCTTTTCACTAATTTGTTCACCTATCCACATTAAAAAAACTGTTCCCGTGGTCATTGTCAGCATTACTGTAATATAAAATAAAATGGGTATGTTAAACATAGTAACATTTAACATTTCAGGAACAACAATTCCTGGAGAGGAAAGATTCATGCTAACAGCACTCTTAGCAACTAAATCTGCTTGAAAAAGAGCCAGTAACATTGTTACCAATCTTGTCCATTTTGTAATTTTCTTTCTGCCTTGTTCAGGATTTTCTCTAACATCTCTTTGAAATGATGGAATTAAAGCCGTAACGAGCTGCATTATAATGGATGCTGAGATATATGGCATAATTCCAAGCCCGATAATCGTTAATCTCGCAAAAGCACCACCTGAAAATATATCCATTAATTGAAAGAGATTCTGTCCGCCGCCTGTTGCATATTTAAACATTGAAACAGCAGCATCGGCATTAATCCCAGGAACTGGAATAAAAGCCCCAACTCTACATACAAGCAGCATCAAGATAGTGAAAATTATTTTTTCTCTTAATTCTTGAACGGAAAATATTCTTCTTATTGCTTCAATCATTATTCAATAACTTTATATTCAACTTTTTTTTCTTCTAATTTTTTTACAGCAGACTCTGAAAAATGGTTTGCTTCAATTTTAACTTTTTTAGTTAATTCACCATAAGCTAAGATTTTGATTCCACCAGGCAATCTCCTTTTAGCCAATCCTCTTTCTTTTAATGATTGATAGTTTACAACGTCGCCATCATTAAACATTTTTTCAATCATCGCCAAGTTAATTATATAATGCTCTTCAAAAAATCTACCTCTAGTAAATCCTCTAGTAGGAAGAGTTTTATAAAGTCTTTTTTGTCCACCTTCATGACCATATCTTCTTCTATATCCTGAACGTGCACCTTGACCTTTATGGCCTCTTGAAGATGTTTTACCTCTTCCAGAACCTGGCCCTCTGCCTTTTCTCTGAAAATTCCTTCTTGTTGTAGAAGTATTTTTAAGTTCAGATAGCTTTATCATTGTATCTTGCCCCTTTCTTTTAAGCAGTCTTCTTTTTTCCTTAAGCTTTTCAAAGCTAAAAATGTTGCTTTAACTTGATTCAACGGGTTATTTGAACCTTGGCTTTTTGCTACTACATCCTTAATTCCTGCAAATTCCAAAACAGCACGAACTTTTGATCCTGCAACAACTCCTGTTCCTTCCGGCGCAGGCTTAAGCATAAGTTTAGCACCATCCCATTGTACATTAATTTCATGAGGAATAGTCGTTCCATCAGTTTCAAAAGTAAAAGTATTTTTTTTAGCAGCTTCAGTACCTTTTCTTATAGCATCCGAAACTTCATTCGCTTTAGCAAATCCAAATCCGATCTTTCCTTTATCATTACCAATTAAAATTAAAGCTGAAAAACTAAATTTCCTACCACCTTTTACAACTTTCGCGCATCGGTTGATATAAAGAACTTTTTCTTCGTATTCTTTGTTTTTATCGTCTTGATGACCTCTATTAAATCCTTTTGCCATAATTTATTTTATCCTAATTTTTTAAAACTTTAAACCTGCTTCTCTAGCTGATTCTGCTAGTTCTTTAACAATCCCATGAAATTTAAATCTACCTCTGTCAAAGATAACTTCAGAAATGTTTTTCTCTTTAGCAATACCAGCAATTTGTCTGCCTATTTCCTTTGCTATTTCTTTTTTAGATTTATTTAATTTCTTATTTTCTTTAGCCATAGTTCCAATACTTGCCAAAGTTAAACCTTTTTCATCATCTATCAACTGAACAAATATATGATTTAAAGTCTTGCTAACAGACATTCTAGGTTTTTCTTGATTCCCTTGAGTCTTTTTTCTATTTCTGAAAACCCTTCTGGTTCGAGCTATTCTTCTTTTATTTAAACTATTATCCATTTTCCTATTTCCTCACTATTTTCCTTTAGCTGCTTTCCCTGCTTTTTTCCTTACATATTCATCAATATATCTAATGCCTTTTCCTTTATAAGGTTCAGGCGGTCTAATAGATCTAACTTGTGATGCAAAAAGTCCAACTTTTTGCTTATCAACGCCGCTAATTACAATTTCTGTACCTTTATTAATAAGGACTTTAATATCTTTTGGAATTTCTAGTTCTGTAGGATGAGAATATCCGACTTGAAGATCAATCTTATTACCTTTTAAAGCAGCTCTATATCCTACTCCAATAAGTGTTAAAACTTTTTCAAATCCTTTTTCCACACCTTCGATCAAATTTTCTACTAATGATCTATACAATCCGTAAATTGATTTCATAGGATTTAATTTGTCATCATAATATACAACAAGCATATTATCTTCGACTTTTACACTAATCCCTTTTTCTAAATTTAATATGGATGTTCCTTTTGGACCTTTAGCATGAACTTTATCTTGTTCAACTTTTACATCCACACCCTTTGGAATAATAACTGGTTTCTTACCTAATCTAGACATCTGTTTTTAACCTCTAATTACCATATGTAACACAATAGTTCGCCGCCCACATGTTGTTTGCGAGCTTCTTCACCTTCTAAAATACCTTTTGGAGTAGAAAGTATAGCTATTCCAATACCACCTAACACTTTAGGAATTTTCAGATATGGAGTATATTTTCTAAGACCAGGAGATGAGATTCTTCTTAATTTTCTCATTATTCCCAGTCTGTTTTTATTATATTTTAAAAATATTCTTACTTGTTTTAGCTTATCATTTTCTAAATAGTTAGAAACAAAACCTTCATCTTTTAGAATCTTGATTATACTCATTTTAGTTTTGCTTATATGTATATCAACATATTTATGCTGTGCATCTTGAGCATTTCGTAGTTTTGTTAATAATTCTGATATAGGATCATTAAATGCCATAATTTCTTCTCTTTCTCTCTTTCTTTCTATTTAAACGGAAATCCGAATGAACGGAGTAACTCTATGCAGTCATCATCATTTTTTGCAGTAGATACAAATGTTATATTCATACCTTGACTACGTTTAACATTATCAAGATTTATTTCAGGAAATACTTGTTGGTCATCTAAACCAAGATTATAATTCCCTCTATTATCGCCCTGTGGTTTAAATCCACGAAAATCGTGAATCCTTGGACAAACAATATTACAAAATCTATCTAAAAAATCATACATTCTTTTTCCGCGCAATGTTACTTTTAAACCAATAGGCTGATCTATTCTTAATTTAAAATTTGATATAGCCTTTTTAGATTTTGTTATAATGGGTTTTTGTCCAGATAAAAGCGCAAGCTCTTTAAAATGATCTTGCATAACATTCTTATCTTTAGTGGCTTCGGCAACACCCATGCTGATC
>CAYNVX010000058.1:7779-8862 GCA_964400755.1 uncultured bacterium
TCTCTATATGTTTTTTGCAGTCTTGACATTATTTTTTACCTACATGTTTTTTCAGTGTCCTAAAAATCACTTCTTTTGAGTTTTTAGAATATACAAGCTGTTTTTCATTTTTATGATGTTTAACTTTTAATTTTAAAATAGCGCCATCATCATCACAAATAGCTACATTTGAAATATGGACAGGCATTTCCATATCTATAATTTGAGCTGTTTGAGTTTTTTGAGTCTTTTTAACATGTTTCTTTCTAACATTAATCCCTTGAACTACAATTCTATCTTCGCTTCTAGCAAGAACCATTCCAGTTTTCCCTTTATCATTTCCGGCAAGAATTAGAACCTTATCATTTTTTTTAATCCATTTATTCATATTACCTTCCTATATAACTTCTGGTGCTAAGGAACTAATTTTCATAAAACCATTTACCTTAACTTCTCTAGCAACACTACCAAATATCCTTGTGCCTCTAGGATTATTTTTATCATCAATTATTACACAACTATTATCATAGAATTTAAGCTTAGAACCATCTGATCTTTTGATAGCGGTTTTTGTTCTAATAATAACAGCTTTTACCTTTTCGCCTTTTTTTACAGCACCTTTTGGATCTGCTTCTTTTACTGAACCAATAATAACATCGCCAATATTAGCATATCTTTTACGTGTACCACCTAAAATACGAAAACATCGTATTCTTTTTGCTCCTGTATTATCAGCTACTTCCAGTTCTGTTTCTTCTTGAATCATATTCTTTCCTATAAAATTAATAATTATTAAATAGTTTCAACAACGCGCCATCTTTTAAGTTTTGAGATAGGTCTTGTCTCCATAATCTTTACTGTCTGACCTTCCTGAAGTTTATTTTCTTCATCATGCACATAAAATTTCTTAAATCTTTCTACTAATTTCTCATATTTAGGATGTCTAACTTTTTGACTAACCTTAACGACAACAGTTTTATTCATTTTAGAAGAGACTACAACACCTTCTAATACTTTTCTTACTTTTCTATCTATCATTTTTATCCTCTATTTATCCTTTTTATAGCAAAAAGACCCTTTCCTTTAGGTAAGGGATGAATTGCC
>CAYNVX010000059.1:0-958 GCA_964400755.1 uncultured bacterium
CGGTAATATAAATGAATTTCAACGATTAATAATAGAAGCGGAAATAGCGGCTAATCTGATTTCTGAGAATTGGAGAAAAAGCAGGGCATTATTAAATATTGCTGGAGCTCATAGAGAAGCCGGTAATATAAATGAATTTCAACGATTAGTAACAGAAGCGGAAATAGCGGCTAATTTGATTCCATATAATAATAATGAAAAAAGCTGGAGATTATTAGAAATTGCTAGATCTCACATAGAAGCAGGAAATTTACCGGATGCAGAAAGAGTTGCCGGTTTGATTCCTAATAGTTTTCTTAAAAGCTGCGCATTATTAGAAATTGCTAGAGTTCACAGAGAAGCCGGGAATATAATGAAAGGTTATCAACTTTATTCGTTAGCTTTTTATTATAAGCATAAAATTGAAGTTATTGTTTCTGGTTCAATTATTACGGGAGTTGCTTTAAGCTATATGTATAATCGTATGCAGGAAACAACCTAGATTTATGTCTCTTAATAAGTTTATATATATAAATCTGTGTACTTGTAATTTCAGAAATTTTCTTTTGAGAAAGAACCTTCCTATATTATATAAAATATAAATACTAGTCTTGCATAATAAATTTTATGCTCTTATTATACATAAATGAGATAAGTATAATGAGAAAGTTATGAGCATAAAAAATCTTGGGGACTATTCAATAATAAAAAAACTGGGCCAAGGTGCTTTTGGAGAGGTTTTTTTAGCAGAGCATCGGTTTATCAAAAAGAAGTTTGCTCTAAAAGTTTTGGATGAAGAAGCAACATCTTCAGAAGATTTTATCAGCCGATTTGAAAAAGACATAAGCATTTTAACAACTTTGGATCATCCTGCGATAGTTAAGATTCATAACATTTCAAAAGATGACGGAAAATATTTTATCGTAATGGATCCGATGATAGATGCTTCTAATGAAATTATAAGCCTAGCTCGTTTTTT
>CAYNVX010000059.1:968-8806 GCA_964400755.1 uncultured bacterium
AGACTATATTAAGACAGATTGCATCTGCGTTAGATTATGCTCATAGGATGCCGTTTGGAGATGATTTTTTAGCGCATAGGGCTCTTAAATTCTCAAATATTTTTGTGAAAGAAAATGAAAAAGGGATACATGCATATATATCGGACTTTGGACTTTCAAGATTAATTGGAGAAGGGAAAGTTCTTTTCAAGACACATGAAAATCTTTTATCGGAAAGTTCATTAAATGATGAACTGATAATTAATAGAAATTCCGAAAAACTTCAGATAAGCTGCAGTTTTCTGCAGAACTATTCATTTTTAGCTCCTGAACAGAAATTTAGGGATTTGAAAGAAAAGGTAGATTCCAAAGCAGACATTTATGCTTTTGGAATATTGGCATATTATTTGATAGCAGGAGAGTTTCCTGAAGGTTATTTTGATCTTCCTTCCCGTGTTGCACCGGAATATAAGTTAAATTGGGACTTGCTGATTTGCAAGTGTCTGCAAAAAGATGCTAAAAAAAGACCTGAGCTTTTAATAGAAGCTCTTAACTCATTTTTATCAACCGAATCTTCCGATATTTCCTCATTGGATATTTTATCTTGGGACGAGGTTGAAAGAAAAGTTGAGAATGCCATGCAGATGTCATTTGAATTTTCTTCTGATGTGAATAAGCTGGGAAAAGATCTACACAAAGATCTTAAAGTTGAAAATAAGGTGATTTCTGAGCCGGAAGTAAAACCGGTTGTTGAAGAAAAGACAGCGCAAAAGCCTATAATCAAGCCGCAGAATGTGGCAAGACCGACATATGAGCCTGATCCCGGAGCTATTTTTCAGAAAGAGCTTAATGTATCTTTTTATCAGCCCAAAGAAGTAGAGATTAAAGAAGTAGAACCGCTTTTAACTGAAATGGTTATTATCCCTCAAGGCTCTTATCATAGAGGAAGCAATAAAGGATCAAGAGATGAAAAGCCCCAGCACAATGTTACAATTGACAGCTTCGCTTTAGATATATATGCCATAACTAATGAACAGTTTGTCAGGTTCTTAGAATTTATGGGCGGGGAAAAAGATGTAAACAACAATGACATTATACGTCTTAGAAATTCACGTATAAAAAGAAGCGGCGGCAAGGTTACTATTGAGTCAGGTTATGCAAAACATCCTGTTGTCGGAGTAACTTGGTATGGAGCTTCTGCTTATGCTAAATGGGTTGGTAAACGCCTTCCAACAGAAGTGGAATGGGAAGTAGCTTCTAGAGGCGGTCTTGAGGAAAGTGATTTTCCAACGGGAAGCAATTTAGATCATACACAAGCTAATTTCTTTAATTCAGATACAACTGCAGTGATGAGCTATCCGCCAAATGGCTATGGCCTATATGATATGGCCGGCAATGTCTACGAATGGTGCAATGACTGGTATGCCTATAATTATTATGACATTTCAATACAGGAACCGGAAAATCCAACCGGACCTCAGCAAGGTGTATATAGGGTCTTGAGAGGGGGCTGCTGGAAAAGTCTAAAAGAAGATATGAGATGTTCTCATAGACATAGAAATAATCCGGGTGCTGTAAACAGCACATATGGATTTAGATGTGCGGCAGACGTTTCATAAAAACTTAAAAAATTCAAAAAAAATATTTACCCATATTTAAAAAAATATGGGTTTTTTTTATTTAATTCTTATTTTATGCTTTTTATGTTTAAAAAATTTGAATTGGTTGTTTTATGAATCTTTTTTTGATCAAGCCAAGAGGCTTTTGTGCGGGTGTTGTTAGAGCTATAGAGACAGTAAAGAAAGCTTTGAAGATATGGGGCTCTCCTATCTATGTCAAGCATGAGATAGTCCATAATAAACATGTGGTAGGCGAACTGAAAGAACAGGGTGCTGTTTTTATTGAAGATTTAGAAGATGTTCCTGAAAATTCAAAAATAATATATTCAGCTCATGGCGTAGCGCCGGAAGTAAGGGTTTTAGCAAAAAAAAGGAACCTTTTTGAAATAGATGCAACATGCGGGCTTGTAACCAAGATTCATTCTGCTGTTAAAAGATATGCCTCAAAGGGATACAAGATTATTTTAATAGGCAAGAAAAAGCATGTGGAGATAATCGGCATTTTAAAAGAGGCACCGGATGAAACAACGGTAGTAGAAAATGTCGAAGATGCAAAAGCATTAAATTTTTTAGAAGAAGATAAGCTCTTTTATATTACTCAAACTACTTTGAGTATCTATGACATCAAGGAGATTACCGATATCTTATTAAAAAAATATCCTAATATTGAGACTTTAGCCAGTTCATCTATTTGTTATGCAACGACAAACAGACAGACCGCTTTAAAAAAGATAACAGAAAGTGTAGATCTTGTTTTTGTAGTGGGAGATCCGACAAGTTCAAATTCAAATAGATTGAAGGAAGTAGCTATAAAAAGAAAGAAGCCGGCCTATCTTATAAATAGCGAAGACGAGATAGAAATAGAGTGGCTTAAAGGGGTTGAAAATATTGGTATGACGGCGGGGGCATCCACTCCCGAAGATGTTGTTCAGAGGTGTGTTAAAAGGCTTCAGGCGATGGGTGTTACTAATGTAGAAGAGATTGTAGATATAGAAGAAAATGTTATATTTACTCTTCCTTCACAAGTAGAAGACGCTCTTTCTAAAATCATTCTTTAATTATATAAATGACATTTTATAAAGTGCTCTTCTGAGAGTTTTTTGAAAAGAGGCTTTTCATTTAAGCAGATCTTTTTTCTATAAGGACAGCGGGGATAAAAAAGACAGCCATTAGTTTCAGAACTATCTGAAGAAATATCTCCTAGCAGTTTAACAGATCTTTTCTTTTCTTTTTTTATTAGGGTTGGGACAGAATCAAAAAGAGCTTGAGTATATGGATGAAGGGGTTTTTTAATTATTTCCTCACTTTTTGCTATCTCCATAATTTCTCCAAGGTACATGACAACGATTCTATTAGAGATGTATCTGACCATGGCAATATCATGTGATATAAATAAAAAGGTAAGGTTATATTTATTTTGAAGCTCTTTTAGAAGGTTGACTATTTGGGCCTGTATGGATAGATCTAAAGATGATATGGGTTCATCGCAAACGATAAATTTAGGATGAAGGGACAATGCTCTTGCTATACCTATCCTTTGTCTTTGTCCCGAGCTGAATTCATGAGCAAACCTGTTTTTTATTGATGGAGAGAGGTTTACCTGTTCAAGAAGTGAATCAACATGGTTTTGTATTTGATTTTTTTCAATGATCTTATGAATCTTTAAAGGCTCTGAGATAATGTCTTGAACGGTCATTCTGGGGTTTAAGGAAAAGTAAGGATCCTGAAAAATTATCTGAAGATTTTTGGCAAGATAGAAACGATCGCTCTTTTTTGAAAAAATAGAATTGTTTTCAAAAAGGATATCTCCCGATGTTGGATTTATTAGATTAACAATAAGTTTTGAGATGGTGGACTTTCCGCAGCCGGATTCGCCGACAAGACCGACTGTTTCTTTATCAAAAATATCAAAACTAACATCATTTACAGCTTTTATAGTTTTATTTTCTAAGCTGTAATATTTTTTCAGATTCTTTATCTGAAGGAGCTTGTTTTCTAATAACATCTTTTAATTTTTCTTTTTGTAAATTTTTATCATACAAATGACAGGCAGTTCCATGCTCTTTTTTATCAGATATAAATAAGGGCTTTTTATCTTTGCATATTTGCATTGAGTAAGGACATCTTTTATAAAAAGAACATCCCTTTATTATTTCAGATAATAGAGGAGGGGAGCCCTTGATAGGGATAAGAGGACTGTCATCATCTATTTTTGCAGTCGATTTAAGAAGCAGCTTTGTATAAGGATGTTTAGCAGAAAATATCAGATCCTTAGTTGAGGCCTCTTCAACAATTTCTCCTGCATACATAACTATTATTCTATCACATATGTTTGCTATGACATTTAGGTCATGTGAGATAAAGATAATGCTGGAATTTAATCTTCTTTGAATATCTTTTAATAGATCAAGGATTTGGCTTTGTATAGTTACATCTAAAGCGGTTGTTGGTTCATCAGCAATAATAACTTTTGGGTTTTGTGCAATAGCTATGGCTATCATCACTCTTTGTCTTTGTCCTCCGCTCAGCTCATGGGGATATTGGGAAAATCGTAAATGAGGATCGGGAATACCTACTTGATTTAAGAGATCTATAGCCCTTTCTTTTTTGTTTTTCCCAAAGAGGATTTCCGTTAACTGTTTTCCTATTTTCATGGTGGGGTTCAAAGCGCTCATGGGATCTTGAAAAATCATACTTATTTTTTTCCCGCGGTATTGAATAAACTCTTTAGATGATTTTTTAAGAAGGTCTTCATTTTCGAATAAGATTTTGCCTTTTGATATTTCTGCCGGAGGCATAGGCAGCAATTTTAAAATGGCATGTGCTGTTGTGGTTTTGCCGCAGCCTGACTCACCAACTATGCCGAGGGTTTCATTCTCAAAAAGGGAAAAGCTTACTTTTCTAACAGCATAAAATTTTTTATCTTTGATAGAAAAATTAACTTCTAAATTTTTTATATCTAAAACTTTTTTCATGTTCGCATCCTTGGATCAAAGGCATCGTTCAGTCCATCACCAACCAGATTAAATGATAACATGGTAAGCGAGATCATAAATGCCGGAAAAAATAGCCGCCATGGATAATATCTCAATGCACTCAAACTGTCATTTACCATCACGCCCCAGCTGGCGATAGGGGCTTGGACGCCAAGTCCTAAAAAGCTTAAAAAAGCTTCGGTAAAGATAGCAATGGGAATGGTAATTGTCATTGTAGTAATAATAGGACCGATGCAGTTCGGTATCAAATGTCTGAAGATGATTCTTGTTTTTGAGGCTCCGATTACTTTTGCAGCATGGATAAAATCCATTTCCTTGAGCTGTAGGATTTGTCCTCTTACTATCCTTGCCATATTGATCCATCCGATAAAGGTAAGGGCAATGATAATAGTAACTATCCCTGGCCCCATAACCACCATAAGTAAAATGACAACTAAAAGACTGGGGATAGTATATAAGATGTCGCAGATTCGCATCATAAGTTCATCAACGATACCGCCGAAAAGAGCGGCAACAGCGCCCCAAATAACTCCAATAATCAAATCTATTATTGCAGCGCTTATTCCAACGAAGAGAGAGATTCTCGCTCCCCACCATACTCTTGTGAAGATATCCCTTCCAAGCTCATCTGTGCCGAACCAAAACTTTAATGAAGGCTTAAGGTTTTTTAGTTCTAGATGAGTGTCGTAATATGTATAGGAATTAAGAAATGGGCCGACAAGGGCCATAATAAATAAAAAAAGGAGGATATAGAATCCGACAAGGGCCGGTCTATTATGAACAAAACGCTCTTTCACATCTTGAAAATATCCAATATTTTCAATAGAGCTATTTTTAATATTTTCTAGTTCTGCCATAAGCTTTTTCTATTCTTGGGTCAATAAGTCTATAAATAATATCTACAATAAATATAACACTGATCAGGATAAAACTAAAAAAGACAGTAAGTCCCATTATTACTGTATAATCCCTGTTTGAGATACTTAATATCAGCCATTGTCCTATACCTGGAATACCGAAGATTTTTTCTATTACAAAAACTTCCGTTAAAAACTTTGCGGTAATAGGTCCTAAATAGGAGATAACGGGAAGGATAGCATTGCGAAGGGCATGCCTGCAGATTACAGAATAAGTTGAAAGGCCCTTGGCGTAAGCTGTTTTTATATAGTCCTGCTTTAAAACTTCTGCCATGCTAGATCTCATAAGTCTTGCGATAAAAGCTGTAGGAAGGGCAGCAAGGGATAGAGCGGGAAGGATGCTGTGAGCAAAAGATCCCCACCGGGCTATTGGAAAAAGGTTTAGCTTAATTGCGAAGATATATTGCAAAAGAGTGGCAAATAGAAAGTTAGGGAGGGAAATACCGATTATAGCAACTATCATTGAAAAAGAGTCCTGCCACTGATTTTTTTTTAGTGCGGCAAAGCTTCCTAAAGAAATTCCTAAAAATAAAGAGAGAGTAAGAGCTTCTAATCCTAAAGTCAGAGTTATAGGGAAGCCTTCTTTAATGATTTGATTAACCGTTCTGCCTTCATAGATCATGGAAGGGCCGAAGTCGAGGGTAAAAAATCCTTTAATAGCTTTAAAATATTGAATATATAAGGGCTGGTCTAGTCCATAATATTTATATAAGGCTGTCATGACCTCTTTCGGCATTTCCTGTTCCTGCATCAGAGGATCGCCGGGAATGAGCTTCATTAAGAAAAAAGTGGCGCTCATTATAATGAACATAGAAAAGAGGCATATAGATATTTTTTTAATAAGATATTTAAACATATGACGATCTATATTTTATCAAATATATTGATAACATAATGTAGATATTTATACCCAATAATCCTTATAATTTTCCCTTAATGTAACAAGCTTTTTAAAAATATGAAAAGTAAAAGAATTTATTTTACATCTCTTGGCTGTCCTAGAAATATAGTCGATAGCGAGATAATGTTAAATAGTTTATTAAAAGAAGATTTTGAGCTTGTAGACGACATTTCTAAAGCCGATCTTTTTATTGTAAATACCTGCGGCTTTTTAGAAGAATCAAGAGAAGAGGCCTATGAGATATTAGAAGAGCTTTTTGAAAAGAAAAAAGCTAAGTCTAAGGTAATAGTAACAGGCTGTATGGTCAAGCTTTTTTCAAAAGAGCTAAAAGAGAAGTTTTCTGAAATTTATTCTTTAATTACCCCTGGTGATATTGATCAGATTGTTAAAGCTGCATCTGAGCCAAAAGAAATTATTAATAAACCAAGTTATATCCCTTCGCAATTTAATGAGAGAAGATTAATTACTCCGCCTCATGTTGCATATTTAAAAATTGCCGAAGGCTGTTCAAAAGCTTGTACTTTTTGTATTATCCCTCAGATAAAAGGAGCTTTAAAAAGCAGAGAAGAAGAAGACATTTTAGAAGAATTTAAAAACCTTCTTAAAAAAGGCGTTTATGAAATAATTCTAATTGCACAGGACCTGGGTGATTTTCAAAAAGATAAAAATAGGAAAAATGGGTTAGTTTCTCTAATAAAAAAGATGCTAATGATTAAGCAGGATTTCTGGCTTCGTCTTTTATATGTTTATCCCGATGAGATGACAGATGAATTGATATCTCTTATAAAATCAGATAAAAGGATCTGCAGATATATTGATATGCCGATACAGCATATCAATAATGACATTTTAAAAAAGATGAGAAGGAAGACTTCTAAAGAAGAGGTAATATCTATTATTAATAAGCTAAGAAAAGAGATGCCCGACTTTATTATAAGGACAAGTTTGATGGTAGGGTTTCCTTCTGAGAGCGATGAGCAGTTTGATGAACTTTTAAAATTTGTAAAAGAATATAAGCTTGATAATGTAGGTATCTTCAAATTTTCCAAAGAAAAATTTGCAAAAGCTTCCTCTTTTGATGATCAGATAGAAGAAAAAATCAAAGAAAAACGCTTCAAGAAACTATCTGACACACAGCTAAAAATGATAAGAGAGAAAAATAAAAAATATATCAACAACACATTAGATGTAATTATTGAGGGCTATCATCCTGAATCTGATCTTTTAGCTGTAGGAAGATCGCAGATGCACTCTTTGGATATTGATGGGGCGGTAATCATTAACAATGTGGACAAGATCGAATCTTTTGGATCGCTGCATCAAGTCAAGGTTGTCGGTGCAATAGATTATGATTTGATTGCGACAATTATCTAATTGATAGGGGTAAGGGAAATCTAATTTAATCTCCCTTCCCTCCGAACCGTAC
>CAYNVX010000060.1:0-4083 GCA_964400755.1 uncultured bacterium
GCGTTCCTTGACCCCATAGATAAATCTAGGGGATTGCGTCACGTCATTTGTTCAAGAATTTCCCAATAATTAGTAGTTTTTTTTCAATTTATTTATTGATAACAAATTAAAAATGTAGTTCACTCTCACATAGGAATATATAAAAACTTTAAGAGAGCTATATATGAAAAAGAATAAGATGAGATGTACTTGGCGCGAGCTTCTAGCTGCGATAATTGTATCTTTCGGGGGTCTTTTATTTGGATACAATACAGCAGTTATATCTGGCGCATTAGCATTTTTACAAAGAGATTTTTCTTTAAATGTTTTTGATCAGGGAATGATTGTCAGTGTTGTTTTAATAGGAGCTCTGTTAGGAGCAGCTGTTGGCGGAATGCTGGCGGATAGAACAGGCAGGAGATATTCTCTTTTTATCACAGCGGTATTATATATGCTGGGAATAATTATAATGATGTCTTCCCATGTTTTTTCAATATTATTAATCGGACGATTTGTGGTAGGTATTGGCGTTGGACTTTCTTCTGTTGTTGTACCTTTATACATTGCAGAGATTTCCGATCCGAAGCACAGAGGGGCTCTGGTTTCCTTTAACCAGCTGGCAATTACCATTGGAATTTTACTTGCATATGCTGTAGGCCTGATTTTTGCAGAAAATGGAGAATGGCGTCCGATGTTTGCTTATGGAATAATACCAACAATAGTATTTTTCCTAGGTCTCTTTTTTATACCGGAATCTCCAAGCTGGCTTGCTAGTATCGGCAGAAATAAAAAAGCTCAAGAGATATTAAAGAAAATGCATCCTTTGTCAAAAAGCGAAGAGGTCATAATAGAGACAAAAAAATCTACACCTAAAAAAATGGTTAGCTGGAAACATCTTTTTGACAAAGGTGTAAAACAGGCCTTTTTTGTAGGTATTGGGCTAAGTGTTTTTCAACAGATAACAGGAATTAATGTAGTAATTTATTATGCACCGACAATATTTGACCATGCAGGTTTTCAAACCCATTTTGCATCGATGCTTGCAACTCTTGGGGTTGGTGCTATCAATGTTATCATGACAGTAGTGGCTCTATGGCTTATAGATGTTATCGGAAGAAGGCCATTATTATTAATAGGGCTTACAGGTATGGTGGCATCGCTTGCTGTTCTTGGAGTAACTTTTATATTTCATACTGCAGGAGTTTCTATAATTACAGTAATCAGCTTAATGACTTATATATCATTTTTTGCCATCAGTTTAGGGCCTGTCGCATGGTTAATTATCTCTGAAATTTTCCCTATGGGAATTAGAGGGAGAGCGATGGGTATATCTATTTTTGCAAACTGGGTAAGCAACTATGTTGTTTCTCTAACATTCTTATATATAGCAAATAGTTTTGGAGAAGGCGGAGCTTTCTGGCTATATTGCGGTATAGGGTTGATAGCATTATGGTTTGTTTATAAAAAAGTTCCTGAAACTAAAGGAAAAACTTTAGAACAGATCCAGGAATTTTGGAAAAAGGGTATGGTAAGGACTAAAAAATAGCCTTTTTAATTATGAGAGAATATAATTGTACTAATTTTTAAAAAAAAGTTTTGGGAGTAAGTAAATGAGTTTTGCAAAAATTGAAAAGCTATTAGATAAAGATGCAAAAAGTCTTTTATCTCATAAATGTACAACAGTAAGCAAAGAAAAGCTTCATATTCCAGGACCGGATTGGGTAGACAGAATTTTTAGCCAATCTGACAGGAATATAAGAGTTTTAAAAAGTCTTCAAGCTTTATATGGCCATGGCCGTTTGGCAAATACAGGTTATTTGTCAATTCTGCCGGTTGATCAGGGTATAGAACATAGTGCCGGTGCATCATTTGCGCCGAATCCGATATATTTTGACCCTGAAAATATAATTAAATTAGCTATTGAAGGCGGATGTAATGCTGTTGCAACAACATCTGGAGTTTTAGGGATAATGGCAAGAAAATATGCCCATAAGATTCCATTTGTTTTGAAATTCAACCATAATGAATTTATCTCTTATCCGAACTCATATGACCAGATCATGTTTGCTTCAATCAGGCAAGCTTATGATATGGGATGTGCAGCAGTTGGAGCAACGATCTATTTTGGGTCGGAAGAGAGCAAAAGACAGATAGTTGAAGTAGCTAAAGCATTTGAAGAGGCTCATCGTCTTGGAATGGCAACAATATTATGGTGCTACCTAAGAAATTCCGCTTTTAAAAAAGATGGAGTTGATTATCACACAGCAGCTGACCTTACAGGTCAGGCCAACCATTTAGGTGTGACAATCCAAGCTGACATTATCAAACAAAAGCTTCCAACTAATAATGGCGGTTACAAGGCTATTAAGTTTGGAAAGTTTGATGAGAAGATGTATACAGAGCTTTCTTCTGATCATCCTATAGATTTATGCCGTTATCAGGTATTAAATAACTATATGGGAAGGATAGGACTTATCAATTCCGGCGGAGCTGCAGGAAAGAACGATCTTGCTGATGCTGCCCAAACAGCTGTTATTAACAAAAGAGCCGGCGGTATGGGATTGATACTTGGCAGAAAAGCTTTTCAAAAACCTATGAAAGAAGGTATTGAGATTATTCATACTGTTCAAGATGTTTACTTGTGCAAAGAGATCACAATAGCTTAAAAATCAGACTTTAAAATCGGCCGGCTATTTTTTAGTCGGCCTTTTTATTTTCAGAAAAAGATCTTTTTCTTATTTAAATAATTCAAAAATATTAGGCTTTTCTCTATTTTTTTGTGATCCTTTATCTATACTTCCCCAAGGAAAAGGCGTTTTAGGTTCAGGGATGTCATTATCGTTGTCTATATGAGTTAGAACTCCACCGACGATACTTCCAAGTCCGCCTCCAATCTGTTTCATAGCAGAAAGACCTATGATTTTTGCTGTAGCTGCACTTGCATCGATTTTAATGTTATCTAAAGTTCCTCTGATAGGCACAGTAATAACATAGTCTGATGATAAATTTTGTAAGCCGTAAGCTCTTCTTAAGGTATCAGCGCAGATGCCAAGGATCATGTTTATTTCTTTAGAGAGAAGATTAATATTTCCCCAAGTGCAGACATGGATAGAGTCGTTTAATAATTCGTCCATCCGATCAGAATATAAGATGCCGTTTTCAAGTTTCAGGTTTACATAAGTAAACCAAATGGAAGTTTTTCCGCCGGAGCCCTGTTTTGCAATAGAAGCGATAGTAGAAATAGCTCCGCTGTTCTCAACCCAGATTTTGCCTAAATCAAGCATGGCATGTTTTACATAAGCCTTTTTTAAATTGAAAGGATTGATGGGAAGTACAAAGCTGTCGTTAGAAATCCTTAGAACTATGGGGTTATTAGCGGAAATGCCTGAGGCGAAAATAGGAGATGCTCTTTTTAAGCTTTCTAGCTGAAGGCTGTTTCTAAGATGAAGCGTTATTAAAGCTGGGCTGTTTAAAGTGATTTTGTCTTTCATGTAGTTTAAATTTATTGCTGCATTGCAGTTGGTTGATGCCAGATCAATATCAACAGGACCTTCATTGTTAGTTAATTTAGCTGTAACATGTAAGTTCATTTTGGGACCTAATATCTGAAATAGCGATCCCTGATATTGAGGATTGGAATAAAACAGTAATTGATCAAGGATGATGACCGGAAGGTTATTGCATTGAATTTCAGTTTCTGTATTGAATTTCCCAATTTCTAGATTGGCATTGAACATACCGGCATCTGAATCGGCTTGGCTCTTTCCATTTAGGGTTATTGAAGAGACATCTCTATTTTTACTTTCTATTTGAGCATTTACGTTATAGAAAGCTGCCGGAGGATAATTAGGGGAATGAAACTTAATATCGGCATTAGTAATTTCCGTATGAGCGAAAAATGGTATTTTTTTAGAAGTTGAAGAAAATGTCTTATAAAATGAATAGAGGCTCATATTGGAGATGATTTTTTCTACATCCAGATCCATTATCTTATCGCTATATTTCAATCCTTTTATAGACTGCGGGCCGAACCAGGTTAAATTAATGGAGTCCATCTCAATTTTTACATTAGGTTTAGCTGCTTTTTTTATAATATAATCTTTT
>CAYNVX010000060.1:4093-8707 GCA_964400755.1 uncultured bacterium
CAAAGGAAGTGGAAAAAATAGAGGGGATGCTAAAAAAATAAGTAACAAAGCAATTATAATTGCTAAAATTATGTAGAGACCTTTTTTTGATCTTGGCTTATAGGCGCCCATTTATTTTCTCCCATTTTTTATTCTACCGTGACCGACTTTGCTAAGTTGCGGGGATGGTCGATATCTGTTTTTCTTAAATTGGCTATATGATAAGCAAATAGCTGTCCTGCCAGAGTAGAAGGAAATATCGCAAGCTCATCAATAGTTTTTGGAACCCAAATTACATCATCAGCAATTTTTTCGATCTCTTTAGATCCTTTTTCAGCTATTGCTATAACCGGAGCATTTCTGGCTTTGGTTTCCATTATGTTGCTTAGCATTTTGTCATATGTTTTTTTATTAGCACAAAAAGCAACAACAGGCAAGTTTTCATTTATTAAAGCCAAGGGCCCATGTTTCATTTCCGCTGCAGGATAGGCATTGGCATTTATATAGGAAATTTCTTTAAGTTTTAAAGCAGCTTCTAAAGATGTAGGGTACATGTAATGTCTTCCCAGATAAAAAAACTGTTCATATTTGTAATATTTTTCTGCCAGTTTTTTTATTTCATCATTTAGTTTAAGAGTCTGTTTTATTTTTTGGGGGATCAGCTCTAGCTCTTTTAAAAAATGTTGAGCCTTATCTTTCTTCATATCTCTTAATCTTGCTAAAAAAAGAGCAAAGAGAAAAAGAACTGTAATTTGAGAAGTGAAAGCTTTTGTAGAGCATACGCTTAGCTCAGGTCCTGCCTTTAATAAAATAGAGCTGTCGGAGTCTCGTGTAATAGTTGAATTTTTGACATTGCAGATGGATAGGACTTTAGCATTTTTTTTCTTAAGTTCTCTAATTGAAGCTATAGTATCAGCCGTCTCGCCGGACTGGCTGATGGCAATTACCAGACTGTTTTTATTGATAAAGCTGTTTTTATAGCGAAGTTCAGAAGCAATCTCTGCTTGAGCCGGAATGTTTGCCAGCTCAGAAAGATATAAGGCGCCAATTGATGCAGCATGCCAGGATGTGCCGCAGGCAGTGATGGTAATATGGTTAATATTAGAAAGAAATTTCTTGTCGAAGTTCAAGTTTTCAAAAATAGCGGTTCCTTCATTATGTAAGGACCTTCCAAAAAAAGCTTTTTGGATTGTATGGGGCTGTTCATAGATTTCTTTTAACATGAAATGTTCAAAACCTTCTTTTGTAAGATGGACCTCTTTGGAATTGAACTTTTCTGTTTTTTTAATAACTTCTTTAAGTGTCGGATCATAGACTCTTACACTCTTGGAATTAATAACAGCGATTTCATCATTTCTTAAGAAAAGTATGTTAAGGTTTTTTCCAATAAAAGCATTTGGATCGGAGGATATTAAAGTTTCAGCTCTTTTGTTATCGTAGCCGATAGATATGGGGCTCTCTCTTGAAGCAACGATTATCTGGTCCGGAAAGTCTTTATGAATCAGAGCTATAGCAAAGGAGCCTTTTAGTTGTTTTAAAGATTTATTAAGAGCTTTTACAAGGTCGTTTTTATAATGAAAAGAGATAAGCTGGGCCATAACTTCTGTGTCGGTATCTGAAGAAAAAGAGATCCCTTTTTTTAAAAGCATCTTTCTTATGTTTTCATGATTTTCGATTATACCATTATGAACTAAGGCCAGATTAGATTTGTAATCTAAATGGGGATGGGCATTTTTTTGACTGGGCACTCCATGGGTTGCCCATCTGGTATGGCCGATGGCAAGGGAATGTTTAAAATTTAAGAGGTTTAATTTTTCTTCAAGCCTGGCGATTCTTCCTTCTTCTTTGTGATAGAGGATATTCCCATTTTCAATAGTTGCAACGCCTGCTGAGTCATAGCCTCTGTATTCTAAACATTTAAGACCTTTTATACAGGTTTTTAAGGGGTTTTCTTTCCCAATATATCCAAATATTCCGCACATGGCTTATCTCTCTATCATTGTTATATTCGATTATATGCAATTTACAAAATCTTAAACAAATCCTTTTTTCTCAATTTTTTCAAAATGACCTTGTAATTCTAATAGATATTATATTATGTACGAATTAAGGAGCATTTTTAATGGGGAAAAGTCATTTATCTCAACCTGTAAAAAAAATAGCAAGGCCAATAGATACAGTTGTCAAAGCGAACTCTACTATTGAAGAGGCTCTAGCTGCTTTTCATAGAAAGCAGATAGACCATAAGGTTATCTATTTTTATGTAGTCGATGATGAAAATACCCTATTGGGGATTGTCCCTACTAGAAAGCTTTTGCTTTGCAACCCAAAACATTTAATCGCCGATATTATGGAGCCTTCAGTGGTGAGGGTCTTGGCAGATCAAACCTTGCAGGAAGCAATGGAGATCTTTGCCGAATATAATCTTTTAGCTCTGCCCGTTGTAGATAATAAAGGTAAATTGATTGGAGCGATTGATGTGGGGATGTATATGGAGGAAAGCTTCGATATAGCTGATGCCAACCACAGAAAAGATGTCTTCCAGGTGATAGGTCTATCTTTAGAAGAAGAAAAAAGAAGGTCAACCTTTGGAGACTATCGATTAAGAATGCCTTGGATCTTTTGTAATATGGCGGGAGGAATAGCCTGCGCAATAATATCTAAAGTCCATCATGTAGTTTTAGGAAAAATTTTAGTTTTGGCGATGTTTATTCCTTTAGTCTTGACTTTGAGCGAATCTGTCTCGATGCAGGCTATGGTTCATAGTTTACATTTTTTAAGACATCCCAAAGAAGAATGGCGACGATTATTTAAAAAGGTTTACAAAGAGTGCAGGGTAGTAGGTATGATGGCCGTAACTTGCGGTGTAATCGTTGGGTTTGTTTCTCTACTTTGGGGAGAAGGACCTATGCCTTCTTTAACGATCGGTCTTGGAATATTGATATCTGTTGCCGTCTCTTCATCATTTGGTATTTTTCTGCCGATTATCCTTCATAAGACAAGACTGGATCCTAAAGTTGCGTCGGGTCCCGTTGTATTAATGCTGGCTGATGTTGTAACTACCGCTTTATATCTTTCTTTAGCAAGCTTTTGGCTTTTATAGCATATTTCAACCATTTTGGATCTTTATAGTAATTGATTATGAAGGGAATTGCTGAGAAAAGAACGATTCCGCCTATCAGAAACATTTCAAAGAAAATGGTTTTAATATTGTCTAAATGAAAGGGTGGGAAAAATCCTATTATAATTGCAAATATTGCACCTATTATGCCAAGTGAGGATATTACCCACATGCCTATATTGCCAAAAGGAATTTTAAAATGTCTTTCGACATCTGCTTTTTTATATCTTAAAACAATAGCTGAAATGAACATCAGAATGTACATGATCAGATAAAATTGGGCTGTTAGGCAAAATAACATCCAATATGATGAGCTGACGTTCGGCATAAATATAAAAAATAAAGAGAGAAAGCTTACAATAATTGCCTGAATTAAAAGTAGAGCTACAGGAACATCTTTTTTATTGGACTTTTGCAAGAAAGGAGGAAGTTCGCCATGATCTTTTGTTACATAGACTCCTTTCACCGGACCAATTGTCCAGGTGCTGATCATTCCAAGTGCACCTATAGTCATAAAGGTTGCAACGACAGGAATAGCATTTCCAAATCCAAACCTCTTCATTAAATCTGAAAGAGCTTCGACCGAGCCGGATGGCAGGCTGATATTGTCTGCGGGTATTACTACGCCGATGGATAGGGCTCCAAGGGAAATTATTCCGATGATTATAATAGCGGATATAAGTATGGAAATAGGATAATTCCTTTTAGGGTTTTTTACTTCCGCAGCATGAACTGCGGACATTTCCATACCGCCTAATGAAAGCAGGACTCCTACAATTAATGATAATTGATTAATAGAAGTAATGTCCGGAAGGAAAGCTTTTAATGAAAAAGTAATTTGCGAGGGGTTTCCTGTTAAGATCCAGGCAAGGCCAAGAGATATTATTAATAATCCCGGCAATACTATTCCAAATATTGCACACAAGGTGCTTATCCATCCGGAGATTTCCATACCAAAGAGGTTTATAATAGTAGCAATCCAAAATACTACTAATATTGCTCCCATTATATAGAATTTGTTAGATGCAAGTTCAGGATTTATAATATATGCAAAAGCCGATGCGGCAAAAGATAATACAGTAGGGTACCAGAAGATATTTTCAATCCATTGCAGCCATATAGCTAAAAATCCAAATCTTTCTCCCAAAGCAGTTCTAACCCAAATATAAACACCACCCTTTTGCGGCCAGCCTGTTGCAAGTTCTGCAGAAACTAAAGAGACTGGTATAAAGAAAAGAAGACAGGCTATTATTAAATAAAAAATAGCTGTAAAACCATATTTTGCAGAGATGGATAGATTTGCAATATTGCATATTGCAGCTACGTTGATCATTGCCAGCATAAAAAAATTAAGGGGTCTTTTATTGGGCTGCATAGAATTGTCTCCTTAATTTTAATATCCAATAAATCCGGAAATTATGTAAATGATAAATTGATAATTAAAAACATAAATATTCTTATAATATTTAAAATTATTAATCAAGGTGAAGACAGAAGCACAATGTAGTGAAATT
>CAYNVX010000061.1:0-1322 GCA_964400755.1 uncultured bacterium
AAACCCAGGATTTTTCAGGGTTTTGAATGCATTTTTTAAACATTTTCCAACTCTGCCCGGACAGGTTACTTTTCTTTATAAACTGAAAGCTTTTTTTCTTTACCTTTTAATATGCAGCTGGGCTCCTAAAAAACTTATCGAACCGCAGATAGAAGGAGTGCTTAAAAAACTTAGAGAAGATTTAAATAATGGTCAAAAGCTGCCAGCTCTTGGTAAACAGATAGTTGATAGAGCCAATACATATCTTGGGGATTTTAACCAAGTAACTGAACAATATAGAGATAATCCCGCAAATACTACCGGTGATAAAGATGCATATGTTAGAAAAGCTCTCTCCCAGCCTGAAAGATTAGAAGGAGCAACACCAGAAAGACTCTATGACAGACTAGGCATGTTCTCTGTAAAGCAGTTTGATATAAAATTCACACTATTCAGTGATAGCATTTACGAACTAATTACCCTTTCTTTTTGGAACCCAACAAATAGCGCTTTATACCTTTTAAAAAGAACTATTAACTGCATTCTTGCCATCCCCGGCTCTATTGTCTGGGGTCTTCTTAGATATACTATAGAAAATTTAATATTAACTCCTATTATCAGAAGAACTTTTGGAGTTAAAATTAAAGAATATATGCCATCCATTATGGAAAATAGCGTTGGGGCTATAGGAAGAACAGGTTTTGCTCATGCCATAAATTCAGTGCTCTGTAATTTAATTGAAGAAATGCTTGTTGAAATGGACTTGCCTGCTGACAAACAAAATGTCGAAGACAGACCGAATTTGGTCGATGAGCAGCTACGAGATAAACTGGGAATATTATCAGATCATTTAATAACTGCTTTAAAAAGAGCTCCTTGTACTACACAGGAAGCTTTAAGAAAATTACACAAAAAAGGCCCTGATTCAAATACTATAGCTAAATTGCAAGAATTCATCGATGACAAACTTATAGACCCCATCTTTAAAGCAATTTTACAAGACTCCATTGCTGATTGTTATAACTTCCTTCTTCAGCCTAAAAGAGCTGAAAAATATTTAAGCCTAACAATGGAGCTTTTAAATGCTGTTTATCAAAATCCACCTGCTCCCGGATCTTTAGAAGAAAGAGAGTTTACTGCTGATTATGAGAATTGCCAAAGAAGATTAGAGATGCTCCAGGCTAAATTAATCAATAAGCTCGTTGATCAAGGAACATCAGATTACTTTAATAACCTATTCGGCGTTCTTACAAATAATCAGAAAGGGTCTGTTAAAATATTTAACAAAAAAGTTCAGCTAAAAGCTCAAAGGTCCCTTCCCCAAATTAATGAAGCTGTAAAAG
>CAYNVX010000061.1:1332-8578 GCA_964400755.1 uncultured bacterium
GGACAGGCATTGGTTAATATCGCTCTAAGAAATATTGAAGTCCTATTCAAAGAAATAGACAATACCCTTCCTAAAGGAAACGGCCCATTTAAAGCTGCTGTCTTAAAACATTTAGAACCTCTTTTTGATCAAGAAAAAATAGTTAAAGAATTACTTATAAAAATTAAGAAAAAACAGGAAATAGCAAAAGGGCTTCGTGCTATAAGAGATAACCTCGATGCTATTTTACATGCAATTAGAACAATTGGAAGCGGCAATTTGGAAAATCAGTTAATTAAGATTAAACAGCGCTTTGATCTAATCGAAAATTTAAACCAAAATCATGATTATGATTCTATAACTCATTCCTCCGAATATATAAAACTGCATAACAAGTTAATCGTTCTTGAACAAGATAGTAAGTTTATTGAAAATCTAAATAGCATCCTTTCGAAACCTCTTTATCTTGGCAGCAACTTACTAGAATCTTTAGCTAATGCTCAAAAAGCCTTACTTACTACCCCAAGATCGAAAAAAGCTAAAGAAGAGATCGCTTCTCATAGAGATAGAATTGAAAGATTATTAAATGAAGCAGCTCCTAGTAATCATCCGCAGAATATTATTGCAAAAGGACTTCTCAATGCCATTGTAAACAGCACAACTAAAGAAGAAGTCAACAGCTCATTAAATAAAGCAAGATCTGACTTAACTACTATAGTAAATTCATTTAAAGCTGCTATACAGGTAGAAAAAGAAAATCTCTCTGAGCTCTTTTCTCTATTTGACAGGGCCGTGCATGCAAAATATAATAGCTTTATTACAGACGAATCTAAAAAATGCTTTAATAGCGCTTTAGATTCCTCTCAAATGCTACAGCCTAACATCGAAAAACTAGATGATCTCTTCACAAAAATTAATTCTTTAGGAAGCTGGCGAATCAATTTAAACCCTAAAAACCTAAGCATATTAGGAACTGTCAGAAGAGCCGCTACAATGTGGATTGGATATCATCATACTATTCCGGTATTAGGAGAGCTTGCTAATAAAGTTATGAGCTCAAGCATAAGCGCTTACATACCAGTTTCTGTTGTGACTCATATTCCTATAATCGGATCCATGCTTTCATCATATTTAGGCTCATGGACGCCCTATGCTGCTGCTTTAGCAACGGAAGGGATATATAAATATATTGCAGTTCCTAGCTTGACCAAATTAATGAGCAAAAGCGCAGGCAGCTTCACAAAACCTATCGTTCACGCCAATGCGAAAAGCGCCTATAGAATCATGGTCAATCCAAATGTCTACCCTGGATTAATCCATGGATATATATTAGAGCTTTTAAAAAGTAATGGTCTTAGTGATTTTTCAAGAAAAGAACCTGGCTCTTGGAGCTGGAGAAGATTTACTAACAACCTAAGTTCTATTGCAAACAGATAAGCGCCTAAAAGAGATCTCTTTTAAGCGCTCATAAAAATTACCATCTTCTTTCGTGTCTTTCGTCTTGTTTCTTATTGCCTTTGTCATACTTATGATCATCACATGATCCTAAGCCTAAAACAAACATTCCGGCTAAAAGAAGTAATATTACTTTTTTCATTTTTTTCTCCTTGAATATCATATTTTGTACAAAAATTAGAGCTTATTGCTAAACCCTAAACCTAAAACCATATGTAATAATTATTATTATTTTTCTCAAGATCTTTTCGAAAAAAAATAAAAAGAGATATTATTTAATTAACACCAAATTATTATTAATCTTCTTATTAAGAGTTAATTGATTCCACCAATTATAAAAACTTTCAAAAATATCTTCAGGTTGAAGATCATGAATACAACTGCCTGTAGAACAGCTCCTTAATAAAGGACATTGCTTTTGAAAAACATGACCATATGGACATTTCCCCCTTATAGCAAAATGATTCTTGCCAAGAGGCTTAAAAAGCTGGGGATTAGTTGGTCCAAAAACACTAAAGCTGGGTGTAGATATTGTCCCACAAAGATGAAGTGAACTTGAATCAATTGCTATCACTAAATCAACATCATTCATTAAGTTCTGCCACATTGGAAGAGGCATCTTGTCAATTACAACGCTCGAATCTATAAACTTTTTATTGATCTTTTGACAAAGGGCTTTTTCCAGCTCATTCCCCCATATTAATAAAAAAGAGGCATCGAGCTTTTCTTTTATAAGTTTCATAAAAGAACATAAAGTATTAAACGAAAGCTGCTTGTTTGGCCATTTAGATCCTGAACAAATCATTACCTTAATTTTAGTGTTTAAAATTGGATGGCATAATAAATTATTCAAAAAGCTTTTTGCTCTATTATTGATATTTAATCTGCCTCCTTTAATATAAAAGGGCTCTATATCTTTATAATAAAACTGCAAGAGCTGAATATATTGAAGTCTCATGTTTATATTATTAGGAACATCATATCGGATATTGGTAGATAAAATATTAGGCCATTCCCTGACTGTTTTATATCCAAAACCGACTTTAACCTTTCCCTTAGAAAGCAAGGTTGCTAACCCTGACTTGCAATTACCCTGCAAATCAAACACTATGTCATAATTTTTTCTTCTTAAGAATTTTACAAACTTAAAAAAAGATATCCAGGAGTTTTTCTTTAACAGATTTTTTTTCCAAATTTTAATATCATATCTAATTGATTCCTTAACCAGAGGATGTGAATTAACTAAAGATAAAGAAGGCTTCTCAACAATCCAATCTATCTCAACATCTTTAAATTTCTCAGATAAATAGTCCAAGACACCAAAAGCCTGAATGATATCGCCGGTAGAAGATGTTTTAACTATTAAACATTTAATTTTGGAAAAATCTTTTTTCATAGAACTATCAAATTAATTATTCTTGGCTTGCACTATCAATATTTTCTATCTCAATATGTTTTTCAAAATCTTTAGGCAGAGGAGCCTTTACAACAAGAGGTCTTTTGTTTACAGGATGAACAAATTCAATAGAAAAACTATGAAGCATTATCCTGTCTACATAATTTGGATATTCAAAATATTTGGAATATTGAAAATCACCTAATATTGGGTGACCTATAGATTGCATATGGACTCGTATCTGATGAGTGCGCCCTGTTATCGGCATACATAATACCAAGGCACATTTATTGCCATTTTTTAATCTTTTGTATTTTGTACAGGCATATTGACCTCGACTATCCACCTGGCATAAGCTTTTGCCTTTATATATCCTTGTTTTAGAAATATATCCTTCTATCTCTCCATCTTTTTCATTCATCGTTTTATCAACTAAAGCTATATATGTCTTAGTGATCTCATTTCTTCTAAAGATCTCTATCATTTTTTCCTTAGTCTTTAAACTTTTTGCCAATATTATTACACCGCTAGTTCCCTTATCGAGACGATTGACCAGCATAGACCTTCCTTTAAAAAGAGAAGGGAGCTTTTCAGACATAACCCCTACCGGTTTATCTGCAATAATAAAATAATTATCCTCAAATAAAATTTTGGGCTTAAATGTTTTCTTTTCAAAAAGAGAATCCTTATATCTTTTATCTAAAGATATCAGATCGCCTTCCTGCAATTTATATGAGGAAAAGATCTTAACCTTGTTATTGATAAGACAAAGACCTTTTTCGATAATTCTTTTAAGTAACGAATTAGGTAATTGTTCAGGAAGTTTATTCTTTAAAAAAATTAAAAGACTCACATCACTTTCATGATATGTGATCTTCCATTTTAAAAATTCTCTTTTTCCCATATTACTCTGATAAATGTTCTAAGAAGTCGACAAATATCCTTACTCCGCTTCCAGTTGCATGTGTAGTATTATATCTTTTAGGTTTGCTCAAAAATGAAGAACCAGCAATATCAATATGAGCCCAAGGTAATTTTTCAATAAACTCTTCTAAAAATAGAGCCGCTGTTATAGAACCTGCCCCTTTTCCTGATGACATATTGTTTATATCAGCAATATCAGATTTTAAAAATTCTTTATATTCTTGATATAATGGCATCCTCCATAAAGGATCGCCTATTCTTTTAGAAGCATTAAGAAGTTGATCCGCCAACTTGTCGTTATTAGCAAATAATCCTGCAACTTCTTCTCCTAAAGCTACCACAATAGCACCGGTAAGTGTAGCAATATCAACAATCCGAGAAGGTTTGATATTCTTCACCGCATAAGAAAGTGCATCGGCAAGTATTAATCTGCCTTCTGCATCCGTATTGCCTATTTCAACAGTTTTACCGGAATATCCCTTATATACATCACCTGTTTTAAAACTTTGAGGACCTATAGCATTTTCTGTCGCAGGAAATATTCCCGTAACATTAACTTTTAAATTTAGAGAAATTATAGCATGCATTGTTCCTAAAACTGCGGCAGCTCCTGCCATATCTGTTTTCATTTCAATCATATTGGCTGCAGACTTTAAACAAAGCCCACCGCTGTCATATGTAAGTCCTTTACCTACTAAAACAGTATGATCTTTAGATTTTGGATTGCCTTTATATGTAATTATTGTAAATGTACAAGGTCTATGCGACCCTTGATTTACAGCTAATAAAAGCCCCATCTTTTCTTTTTCTATTCTCTTTTTGTCAAAAACTGTTACCTGAACATTTTTTGAAAGCTTTCCAAGCTCCAAAGCCACTTCAGAAAGCTTTTGAGGGGTTATAAGGTCTGCATTGTTATTAACCAAATCCCTAGCAAGATTTACACCATCAGCGATTTTTTTATTTTTATCGATCATCTCTAAATCTTTATCATTCAAACCAATAATTGATGCGGTAACAATAGATGGCATTGCATCTTTTTTAGTATCATTTTTCAAATCATCAAAAGAATAGTTTGTTAAAAATAAACTGTCAGAAATTGCTAAAATTAAATCTTTTCTTTCAACTTTGCATTTTGTAGGAAGAAGAATATTTATGCTTTTTGCTTTTTTCTCTCTAGAGAACCTAACTGCCATAGAATAACATTGCCTAATCGTTTCAGCTGTAACTTTTTCAATTTCTCCCAAGCCAAGCATTATTATTCTTTTATCATTTCCCTTAGAATATAAATAGGTAATCTCTTCCTTTTTTCCTTCAAAATCTTTTAATTTAATAGGCTCTTCAATTTCAGAAAGCAGACTTTTTTCTTCACAAGCAACTGCTGCTTCTTTTTTTGATTTGAAAAAAGGAATGATTAAAAAATCTGCACTTATTCTTTCGTTGAAGCTCTTTACTTTTAAAATCTTCATTATAACCTGCCATTAAAATGGTATTTCATCATCAATTGAATATTCTTCAGCTTCCCCAACAGGCTGAGCTCCTGTAGCAAAACCGGCATATTCTTCTTTATTATTGCTTGATGCTGGAGCATTGCTAGTATTAGCTTGCTGATTTTCACTTTTTTCACTTTTTCCAAATGGGCTGAACATCAAATGAGCCGCTGTTAGACTCATTGAAATTTGCGGACTGCCATTTCTGTCATTGAAGATCTCAGGCTTGTTCATCTCGCCGATAGCAACAATTGGGCTACCTTTTTTAAAGTATGGCATCATCTTATCAAACTGCTCGCCCCAAACTGTAACTCTCCACCATATAGTATCATCTTTTCCGCCTTTTCTAGATTTCGTTGCAACTCTAATAGTTGTTACTTTTTGGCCAGATGATGTAAATCTTACTTCAGGATCTGCACCTAAATGCCCTGCTATATTAATAAGGTTCATTATTGACTCCCCTTTATAAATTAATGTTCTTACTAGTTACTATATTGTAAAAGAAAAGAAAATGCAAATTACTTTTTATAAAAAAGCTGGGTCCAAAAAAAGAATATTACCCCAAGAAAAACAAAAGGCAGACTAAGGTATTGCCCCATTAACAAGAAGGAATCATTAGCTAATAAAACCGACTGCTTAACCTTCCAAAACTCTATGATAAACCGGCTACCAAATACCAAAACTAAAAAAAGACCTATAATTTTCCCATCTTTTTTAAAAAAATAAGGCTTATAGCTTAGATAAAACAAAAAGATAAATATCACTAAATATGCAAGAGCTTCATAAAGCTGAGTTGGATGGCGAGGAACAATAGGTCCGCCATCTGCAGGATGGCCAAAAATGATCGCCCAGAAAACCGTAGTCTGCTTACCTAAGATTTCCTGGTTAAAAAAATTGCCTATCCTTATAAACATCCCTGCGACTGCAACAGGAATGCAGGCAAGATCAAACAAATGAAGCCATGAAATCTTTGATGTTATCGTTCTTAAATAAATCGTAAACAATAAAAGAGCTATCATTATGCCAAGGGTTGCTCCATGACTGGCAAGCCCCCCTTCCCATATTTTTATAATCTCAATAGGATTACTTAAATAATATGAAAAATCTTCATAAAAGATCACATGGCCTAGCCTAGCACCTATAATTGTCCCAATAATAACAAAAATGGCTAATCTGTCAGCTATGACAATAGATGTTTTTTTAATATTATCTTTCGATTTTTCAAAAATAGATAAATAACGCCTTAAAATAGATAAAAAGATATAATAGGCTATTATAAAACCAATTGCAAAAAAGATACTATACCACATTATCGGCCAGTTAATCCCCTGGATAATGAATATTTCCCGGCGAGGATCCCAAAATATAAAGCTGAACAATTTTGCACTAATCATAAATTACTATTATAACTAATGAAGAGGCTATGTTTAAAGTTAAAATTATTACAATAGGCAAAAATAAAGAAGAATGGACCGATCTGGCCCTTTCAGAATATGAAAAAAGATTAAAGCCCAACTGCCAAATAACTTGGCTCCTTGTTAAAGATGATAAAGCCCTATTAGAACAAGTACAAAAAGAAAAAAGTTACGTTTGCCTTGATGAAAAAGGAAAAGTCTTTAACAGCGATTCTTTTTCTAAAGAATTCTACACCCTTATAGAAAAAGGTGGATCTAGCTTAACTTTTATTATCGGCGGAGCTGAAGGCCTTTCTGAAGAAATCAAATCTAAAAGCTCTTTGCTTATCAGTTTTTCTTCTCTTACTTTTACACATCAAATGATAAGGATATTATTATTAGAACAACTTTATAGAGCTCTTGAAATTAAAAAGGGATCTAAATACCATAAATAATTATTTACCTTATCGACAAAAAAAATAAAGATGTCTACAATTCAACTAATTTGTTATTAATTAACTTTTTATAAAAAAAATAACTTTTTTTATGGAGGCACAATAGTCAATCACCCCTGCCTGAAGGCAGAGGCTTGTAAGGTGACTTACAACGAG
>CAYNVX010000062.1:0-8536 GCA_964400755.1 uncultured bacterium
GAGTTTGATAAACTTGACCCTAGAGAAAAAGTATTATTTTTATCAGCTGAATTTGATCATAATGGTGCAATGAATCCTTCTTTTGTTAAAGCAACTTTTCTAAAGTATGTTTTAGGGACAGGGCTTAAAATTCCCTTAAGTGAATTAAATGAATTTTATGATCTGAAATATAGGACCTTTAGTTCCTTATCACAGATGTGTCAGTTGATATCTAATACTTCGATGCCTATAGATTCTTTATGGATTAAGGCTCATGGAGAGCCATTTTCTATGAGGTTTAGCGATAGTGAGACATTCAATTATTTCTCAAGTATACCTAAAAATTGTTTTTCTAATTTATCAGAAGCCGCGAAGCTCTTTTTAATTTCCTGTAATGCAGGAGCAAAAAGATTTGGTATAGCAGATTTTTTAGCACACAAAGCAAATAGGGTTGTCGTGGCTTGTAATAACTTGATGTATTCTGAGTTAATTAAGGTTTCACAAGCAGCAAATGGATTAGTGAGTGTTGATTATCCAAATTTAGGAGGAGCTTCTTCCTGTTTGAGAGTTTTTGCTCCTAATTTGGCAACCACAGCTTTATATTATAGCGTTTATGGGTTAGGGGTAATTTCGGCAGCAAAAGCTACAGGCAAAATAATGAAACTTGCTTCAAGAATAATGGATGCTTCAATAGACTTAGGATCAAGCAGAGTAAAAAAAATCTCACAAAAATTAAATTTTTATACTGAACAAAGAGCTGATAACGCATATAATTTTTCAAAATTTATAATAAATAAGATTTATGAAACAGGAAAACTTATTGATAAAAGTGCTTCATTTTGTTATAAAAATACTTATGGATTAGTGCCAAGATTAATGTATATGGGCTTCATAAGATATAGGTACGGCTCTTTAGAAGAACAGCGAGAAAAATTTAGACAACAATGGGGTTTTAACCGGGAGTAAACTGTGAAAAAGCCTCATCATTATCAGAAACTGCTGTATGCATTTGAGAAAAGTTGTCGAATCTAGCAATTTCTTTTCTAAAAGTTAGATTTACAGATCCCACTGCTCCATGACGGTTTTTGGCAATTATGAGTTCAGCCTGGCCCGGTTTGTCATAAGGATCATAATATTCTCTTCTGAGTAAGAAAAATACTAGATCGCTATCCTGCTCCAAAGATCCGCTTTCTCGTAAATCACTCATCATAGGACGATGTCCCTGTCTTTCTTCAACTTTTCTAGATAGCTGTGACAGACATAAGATAGGGATGTTTAATTCCCTAGCTAAATTTTTTAACATACGGGAAATCTCTGAAATTTCATTTTGTCTATTTTCCATAGAACGAAGAGTTCCTGACCCTGATAATAATTGTAGATAATCGATAACCAAGAATTGGATGTCGAAAGTTTCTTTCATTCTTCTTGCTCTAGCTCTTAGATCGGTGATTTTCAATCCTGGCTGGTCATCTAAGATCATAACTTTTTGCTGAAGGGTATTTACGCAAGCGACGATTCTTTGATATTCAGAGCCATTTAAAGAGCCTGTTTTTATTTTTTCTGATTCAACTTCGGATTGAGAACAGATAATTCTGTGAAGTAACTGTTCAGCAGTCATTTCAAGAGAAAATATGCCGACTGACATGTTATTTTTAAAACAGATATTTTCTGCTATATTCAAAGCAAAAGCTGTTTTTCCCATAGCCGGTCTTGCAGCTAATATCATTAAGTTTGAACTGCTGAGACCATCAATCAATTTATCAAGATCTGCAAAATGTGTTGGAGTGCCGCTAATTCCTAAATCTTCGGGTCCTTTTTTTAGAAATTCTTCCTGTTTTTCTTGAAGAGCTTTTAAATAGGGGATCTGAGATTCAGCTTTTACTCCAGTTAATATATCTTTGATTGAAACGCCCTGATGGGTATTAACTGCTTGAGAAATATGAAAGAACTTTGCTTGAGCCTCATCTAAAACTATTCTTACATCTTCGGGTTCTTCCAGTACGGATTTTTCAATGAGCTGCGAAGCATCTATCATTTGTCTTAAGATTGATTTATCTTTGACTATCTGTACATATTCTTCAATAAAGGCAGATGTACCCACATATTGTGCAAGAGTCGTTAAATAGGATACTCCTCCAACTTCTTCAAGATTGTTTTGTCTTTTCAATTCTTCTGCAATAATATGAATATCGGCCGGTCTATCTTTTTTAAAAGCTTCTTTCAAAGTCTGAAATATTGTTTTGTGCTCTGCATAGTAGAAATCTTTATCATCCAAACTGTCCGATGCGATGTTTAAGCTATTTACACTTGTCAGCATTGATCCTAAAACCATCATTTCTGATTCTTTAGAGTTAGGCGCTGTTTTTATTTTAAAAATGTTTTTAGCCATAAAATATTCTTCTGGGTTCATTCGCTTTAAACTAAATTAACAGAAAAATATTTTTATGGAAAAAATAAAAAGAAAAAAGAACTATTCTTCGTTTTATTTTTTGTTATTTTCTAGGAAAAAAGGTAAGAAATGCTTGACTGTGCTTTGATGGTTTTACCTCAGCGCTGATAGATCTATCATCATCGGATCCGGAAATATCTGTATATGTGCTTAATTCTTCCGCTTTCTCTTCTTTGAATTCATTAATTTCAGAGAGCCTATAATTAAATAGGCTCTCATATTTTGAGTATAAGATAATTAAAATCTGAATACAGCATCAGAAACAATTAATAAGGATAACTATAATTCTCATAAAAGAAACCTCATTGATTATTTTTTAAATAAATACTTGTATAGATGTTAAGAATTGAGAATTGGTTTTTCTTAGTTAATAAACTTTTTGAATTAAAATAAATCTTATTGAAAAAGTAAGGTTGCAAAGTACGGAAAGGGAGGGATTTGAACCCTCGATACCCTTTAAGGGGTATGCGTCCTTAGCAGGGACGTGCTTTCGGCCACTCAGCCACCTTTCCAAAGAAATAGATTTCGTAACCAAAGATATTACGTTCTTTGGAATTAATTTTCAAAAACTATTCTATATGGCTAATCGGCGATAGTCTTTTACCATTTAGAGCATTCCAATAGGTAGTCATTTGTGATCCATCAGGATTTTGAATGGTAATGCTATATACGGGTAAAAAGATTTCTGTTTTTTTTCTAATTGCAAAGTCATTGCCAAAAGCTGCTCTTGCAATGCTTTCGATTTGGGAAGCTCTGAATTTTTTTGCTACTCTACTTGCATATTTTCCATTTTTGGTAACTAAGAACTGATCGAGCTTAGTTTCCGGAACAACCTGCAGTTTTGGGCTTTGAAAATGAAGTCTGTAGTTGTTTCCATTTTGGACAATTAAACTTTTTTTTCTGCAATTGTCTATCCATGTGTCTAATACTTCATTATCAACATTTAATAGTTTTGAAAGGGTTTCCCTGTCCATCGATCCGCCGCGTGAGGCAAGAGCATTTATTATTTTAAAATCTTCTTTGTCAGCGCCCGAACCGATACAATCTTTAAATCCATGTGTCATTTCCCATGAATTGGAATTAATGACCATTTCTCCATCTATCATGCTCCATAATAAAACACCTTCGCCGGTCTTTTCATGGGAACGGTTATATTTTACTTCTAATAGTAGGTATGGATGAAATCTTAAATCAGGTTCTAAATAGGTATGCTGAGGATCTTTTAAAAGATCTCTTCGATGATTTTCCATTATGCTTTCAGCGCTAAATCTGACTTCCAAGGTTTTAAATTTTCCAGTATTGATTATATTCATTGACCAGGTACGAACTTCAGGATAGTTGAGCCATACCCAAAAAAATAAAAATACTGCAAAAATAAACGATGATATAATTGAAACTATTCGCATCATAATTCAACCTATTTATCTAAATTCTTCCCCAAATCGTATACTATTAAATTTTACGATTCTTTCATAGATAAAAGAAATTCTGCATTACTTGTGGTCTTTCTTAATTTATTTAAAAGTAAATTCATGCTATCGACAGGAGTCAAATCTGCAAGACCTTGTCTTAATAGATAAATTTTTTCTAGTTCACCTGGATGATAAAGCAGTTCTTCTTTTCTCGTTCCACTTTTGATTATATCAATAGCAGGATAAACCCTTCTATCTGCCAGTTTTCTGTCTAAGACAAGCTCCATATTTCCTGTACCTTTGAATTCTTCAAAGATTACTTCGTCCATTCTTGAGCCAGTTTCAATAAGAGCTGTTGCAATTATAGTTAGTGAGCCGCCTTGTTCAATATTTCTTGCAGCACCGAAAAATCTTTTTGGTTTATGAAGAGCATTTGCATCAACACCACCGGTTAAGATTTTTCCTGAATGGGGCTGAACGGTATTATATGCTCTTGCTAGTCTTGTAAGAGAGTCAAGTAAGATTATTACATCTTTTCCGCATTCTGCTAAACGTTTAGCTTTTTCAATAACCATATCAGCTATTTGAACGTGTCTATCTGGCGGTTCATCAAAAGTAGAAGATACAACTTCTCCTTTAACGCTTCTTATCATATCTGTTACTTCTTCAGGACGCTCATCAATAAGAAGAACGATTAGATATGCATCTGGATTATTTGTTTCAATACTGTTGGCTATGTTTTGCAATAAGATGGTCTTTCCTGCCTTTGGAGGAGATACTATCATACCTCTTTGTCCTTTTCCGATAGGAGCTGCCAAGTCTAGTACTCTTGTTGCAAGTCTATCTCTTGTTGTTTCCATTATAAAACGTTCATTAGGATAAAGAGGGGTTAGGTTTTCAAATAAAACCCTTTCTTTAAGCTCATCAGGAGTTTGATTGTTAACTTTTTCCACTTTTAGCAGTGCAAAATATTTTTCTTTATCTTTAGGGGCTCGGATCGTCCCATTTAAAGTATCTCCTTTTTTCAAACCAAAGCGTCTTATTTGAGCTGGTGATACATAAATATCTTCTGCTGAAGGTAAATAGTTATAGTTCGGGGATCTTAAGAATCCAAAACCATCAGGCAAAACTTCTAATACACCTTCTCCATATAAAACTTCATTAGGTTTGGCAGAGACCATTTTAACTATTTCAAAAACCATCTGAGACTTTGTTAAAGTGCTTAAATTTTTGAGACCGATTGATTTGGCATAACTATGTAGCTGTTCAATGTTCATGCGCTGCAATTCTGAAATTTTTGTAATTTCTGGCGTAGCTTCTATATTTTCTTCATGTTTTTCTTTTTTATCATGGTTGGAAGGTACTGTTTTTTCTTGGTTCATAGAAAACTAATGCTCCTATATTTTAGTTTTTTGATAATTTTTCTATTATCAGTTTAACTTGTTTTTCTAATTCTTCTAAACTTGTCTCATTTACAATTGTGAAATTTGATAGCTTAGCTTTTTTATCTTGAGGAAAAAGTCTTTGTTCTCTTTTTTCAAAGTCATTTTTTTTGTAGCGCTCTTTTCTTGTATTTATGTTCGCTATTACTGTTATGATATAATCGTAAAAACTTTCAGCTCCAACTTCGAACAAAAGAGCCATTTCAACAACAAAAAGGTTATATTTTTCATTTTTAGCTTTGTCATATTCATTTTTGATCTCATCAAAAACATATGGGTGGATTAATTTTTCTAGATTTTTTAATTTTTCAGAGTTGCTAAAAACCTTTTCTGCTATTTTTTCTCGGTTAATCTCGTTATTTACAAGGATATCTTTTCCGAGAAGTTTAATGATTTGTTTTCCTAACGGACTATTTATGGATAAAAGCTTATGGACTATTTTATCGCTATTAACAGTGTATGCTCCGTATTTCTTAAAGTATGAGTTGACTTGGCTCTTACCAGCAGCGACACTGCCCGTTATTGCTATTTTCTTTAATTTTAACATTCTCCCCAATTTTTGCCAACAGCTATATCAACTACCAACGGCACTTTTAATTGGTAGACGCTTTCCATTTTTGTTTTTATAAGCCTTTGAAGCTCAGGTATTTCGCCGTCTGGAACTTCAAAAACCAGTTCATCGTGGATTTGTAAAATCATAAATCCATCGAATTTTTTTAATTCTCTATCTATTTCTACCATTGCCAGCTTGATAAGATCGGCTGCAGTTCCCTGCAGTGGCGTATTTACTGCAAGCCTTTGAGCTGCTGCTCGGACTATAGCGTTTTGATTGTTTATCTCTGGGATTGGGCGCTGTCTATTTAGTAGAGTATAAGCTATTTGGTTTTCTTCTACCTCTCTTTTGCATTTTTCTAGAAAACCTTTAATATTAGGATATCTTTCGAAATAGGCTTTAATAAAATTCGAAGCATCTTTTCTTGAAATGCCGATCTGTTCTGATAGTCCAAAGGCTCCTTGTCCATATAAGATACCGAAATTTACTGCTTTTGCAGTATAGCGCATCGCTTTTGAAACTTCTTCTAGTGGAACTTGATATACCAAAGAAGCTGTATAGGCATGGATATCCTGATTTGCTTTGAAAGCTTTTAAAAGCTCGGGGTCTTCGCTGAAATGGGCTAAAAGTCTAAGTTCAATTTGAGAATAATCAGCAGATATATAACTCCATCCATCTTTTTCGGGTTTAAAGCCTTCTCTAATTTTTTTTCCTTCAGGAGATCTTATAGGAATATTCTGCAAATTAGGATCTTGGCAGGAGAGCCTTCCTGTTGCAGTTACAGATTGGTTGAAGGTAGGATGTACACGATTTGTTTTAGGATTTATTAATTTAGGAATGGCATCAACATAAGTTGATAAAAGTTTTTGATAACCTCTATATTTTAAAATATTGCTTACGAAAACAGAAGTTCCTGCAAGTTTTTCTAAAACTGATGCCGATGTTGCCGTTGAAGAAGTTTTTTTTGTGGGAGGCGGAACTTTAAGCTCTTCATATAAAATTTGGCTTAATTGCTGTGGGGAATTAATGTTAAAGGTCTTGCCGACTTCTGAATAAATTTCTCCCTCGATTTGAGCAATTTGTTTTTTTAATTCTACAGACATCTCTTCTAATTTTTTTGTATCTAAATAGATACCATGTCTTTCCATTTTTGCTAAAACTTTTAGTAGGGGAAGTTCAAGGTCATAAAGAAGTTTTTCTAAATCTTTTTCTTTTATTTTCTTTTCGAATATTTCTTTTAGCCTGCAAGTAAAATCAACATCTTCACAGCAATACTCAGAGACTTTTTCAATTTCAACATCTTTCATTGAAATCTCTTTTTTGCCTGCTCCAATAAGATCTTTAATTGATATTTTATTAACTCCAAAAAAATCTAAAACTAAGACATCAATGTTATGTCTTCTATTTTGAGGGTTTAAAAGGTAAGAGGCTAGTATGGTATCAAAAGAGATATTTTTTATTTCAATCCCATAATTTAAAAAAATATGGTAGTCATATTTTAAATTATGGCCATAAAAAGATAAGTTCTCATCTTCTAAAAGAGATTTAAGTTTTTCTAAAATTAGCTCTTTTTTAATGTTTCCGTTTAAAGGGATATAATAGGCTTCTTTAGGTTTGATGCTAAATCCAACACCAACCATTTCAGCTCGCATGGGGCGTACCCCGGTAGTTTCTGTATCAACGGCGATATCTTTAGCATTTTTAAGAAGTTTATAAAGGGTTTCTAGCTCTTCTTGTGTATTGATTAGACTATATTTTTTTTCATGATTATGTTCTTTCGGCGCTTCTTTCTGTTCTTCTATTCTTAAATCTTTTATCAAGGTTAAAAAGTTCATTTCTTTATAAAAATTTTCTAATTCACAAAGATCTGCCTTTTTTAAAAGGTAATCAGATTTTTCATTATAAATTTTAACATTTGTATTTAAGGTAGCCAGCCTTTTTGACATAAAGGCTTTATCTTTTTGTGAAATAAGAGCTTCTCTTTTTTTATCAGAAGGAATTTTTTCCAAATTATTATAAATATTTTCTAATGTATCAAATTCCTGTAAAAGAGCGCTTGCTGTTTTAGGTCCGAAGCCTTCTATACCGGGGATATTATCAGATGTGTCCCCAACAATTGCTAGAAAATCCAACATTTGCTTAGGAGTGATATCATAGATCTCTTTTACTTTTTCAGAGTTTATAAGGAGGTTGTTTTTATGAACGTTCAATACTTGAATATTATCATTGACTAATTGAAAAAGATCTTTGTCGCTTGTACATAAATTGACTTGCATTTGATTTTTTTCGGCCCAAAGAGCAATTGTTGCCATTGTGTCATCAGCTTCTACACCGGGAATAGAAATTGTAGGAATGCCGGCAAGTTTACAAAAGTTGATCGCTAGATCAATTTGGGGATAAAGATCATCAGGAGCTTTGCTCCTATTAGCTTTATAGTCTTCGAATATTTCTAATCGGGATTGCTTGTTATCAGGGCCATCAAATACACAGATTAAATATTGAGGGGAAAAATCATTAATTATTTTTTTTACGGACCTAATAAAACCATAAAGGGCACTTGTTGAGATGCCCTCTTTATTGGTCATAGGCCCGATTGCATAATAGCTTCTAAAAAGGTAATTTACAGAATCTAAAATATAGATTTTATTCATCAAATTGACGGCATGGAAACCCCTGTTTTTAAACATGGGGAGGAAATGCC
>CAYNVX010000063.1:0-6960 GCA_964400755.1 uncultured bacterium
TTTTAATACATAGCCGGGTCCAACACTGGGAAGCTGATCTATGTCACCAACAAAAATTATTCTGGCGGTATCAGGGATGGCTTTTAAAAGAGAATACATCAGATAAGTATCTATCATGCTCGCTTCATCGATAATTATTAATTCGCATTTAAGGGGATTGTCTTGTCCTTTTTGGAATGTATGGTTTTTAAAATCATATTCCAGTAGGGAATGGATGGTAAAAGCTTTTTTATTGGTAATCTGTGTCAATCTTTTTGCTGCTCTTCCCGTCGGAGCTGCTAAAATTATCTTGTTGGTTATTTTTTCAAAAATCTGAAGTATGCAGTTAGTGATAGTGCTTTTTCCAGTTCCCGGTCCTCCGGTAATTATATGTACTTTTTCAGTAACGGCCTGCTCTATAGCTTTTTTCTGTTTGTCAGCAAGTTTGATATGTTGAAAATCTTCAACCCAGTCTATTGCCTTTTTAACTTCAAATGTCCTTAAAAAACTTGGAGATTCTTTAATGCGTAAAAGTTCCTGTGCTATAGCTTTTTCAAAGTTATAGAATAATTTGAGCCAAATAAAAGTGTTCTTTTTTTCGTTATAGGTCATTTCTTTGCGTACTATCAGCTCTTGCCTGATCAGTTTTTCTAAAGTTTCCTCTATAAGATCAGTTTTGACCTGTAGGATCTTTTCGGCATGTTCAAGGAAATTACTTTCCGGATAACATGTATGGCCACGATTTGTAAGTTCAAAAAGAACATATTCTATGCCTGATGCTAAGCGAAGCGGACTCTCTTTTTCAAAACCCATATTGTAAGCAATATTGTCAGCTATCTTAAAGCCGATCCCAAAAATATCTTTAGCTAGCTGATAGGGGTTTTCTTTTACTTTGGCAATGCTTTTTTCTCCATAATTTTTAAAAATCTTCTGTGCATAAGCTGGGCTTACTCCATATGATCTGAGAAAAATTATAACTTCTCTAATAGATTTCTGTTCGTCAAAGCACTCTTTAATTTTTGCAATTCTCTTTTCCCCGATACCTTCTATTTCCAAAAGCTTAAAAGGTGTTTCATCTATAATTTTTAAAGTGTCGGCTCCAAACTTTTTTACTATCTGTTCGGCATAAAAGGGACCTATTCCCTTGATCAGGCCAGATTCTAAATATTTCTGTATGCCTAAAACATCAGAAGGGGATTCTGTTGAATATTTCTCTACTTCAAACTGCCTTCCAAAGGTTGGATGCATTTTCCAGTTGCCTGTACATGAGATGGTCTCTCCAGGCTGTATGTTGGGTAAAATACCGACTATGGAGGTAAATTCTTTTTTTTGTTTTTCTTTTAATTTGGCTACAGTAAATCCATTGTCTTGATTTGCAAATGTTATACTGTCTATGTAACCTAAGATCTCTTCCATGTAATTTATACTTTTTAGATATCAAACTAACATTTTTATAGATAAATTGAAAAGAACAGCTTTCTTTTTTTATTCTCTTTGATCCTCGAAAATTTTATAGCAATATTAAATAAACCGATTATATACTTATATAATTACATTAAAAAAATATATATGGGCTTGTCAACTACCCCATAGCTAAAGCTAGAGGCTTGTCCTTCCAGTTTTCGTCCGGTTAGCCGTAACGCTCTTTCGAGAACGGAGGTACCTAGGGCGTATTGACAGACGCCATTGTAGAAACAACAGATTCTACAAGCTGCAAATTAAAGTGTGCGAGCTTCCACTATGTTATAGTGTAAAGTAGCAAGCAAAAAAAAGGCAAACACAAAGAGGAGCGAGGTTTCCTCCCCATGGCTAAAGCCAGGGGTTTCCACCTCGTCAAATCGATGAAAAATACTTCAGCATTTTTAAAATGGGCTATTTGGTTCTTAGCAGCCGGTTTTTATTTTTATGAATTCATTTTAAGGGTCTCACCTAGTGTGATAGTCCCTGAACTTATGGAAAGCTTTGCAATCACCGCTTCTTCCGTTGGAGTATTAAGTGCCTTTTATCTTTATGCCTATGCTCCCATGCAGCTTCCCGTAGGGATGATAATGGATCAGTTCGGTGTAAAAAAAGTTTTAAGCATTGCCTCTATAGTATGCGGTCTTGGTGCCATACTTTTTGCTATAGCCCCAAAATTCTATGTTGCAGCTGCAGGAAGACTTCTGATAGGCGCAGGATCTTCATTTGCCTTTATAGCTATGATCTATGTAACAACCTATTGGTTTTCTCCACAAAAAAGAGCCTTTTTAATCGGAATCGCCAACTCACTTGCTATGCTTGGAGCTTCAGCGGGGACAGGACCTCTTTCCATGTTGATCAGCTCATATGGATGGAGATGGACCATAAGCTTTTTTGGTATATTTGGAGTCTTGTTAGGTATTGCCGTTTATTTTGTTTTTAAATCAGATAAGAAAGATAAGAAAATAGAGGATGAAACAGAAAAAAAGGATACTCATTTTTTTGAAAGTGTGAAAATTGTAATTTCTCAAAAAAGCTCCTGGGTAAATGCTATAGTTGCCCTTCTTTTTTATATAACTACCACTGCCTTCGGAGGTCTTTGGGGGCTTTCTTTTGTACAGACGGTATATGGAGTTTCTAAAGAAGTCGCAGGTTATGCCATGTCCATGGTCTTTTTAGGATGGCTTGTTGGGGGCCCTTTAATGGGACTTTTATCAGATTACATTGGAAAAAGGACAACTGCTATAAGATTGGGGATTGTTGGGACATTATTGAGTCTGGTTTTTGTTATCTATTTCCCTTTTATTCATATTTATCTTGTATATGGGCTGCTTTTTTTAGTCGGTCTTTTCTCTTCTGCTGAGCTATTGAACTTTAGTTTGGCTATAGAACTTAACAGTTTTAAGGCAAAGGCTACTGCCGCTGCATTTACTAACTTTTTGATCTCATGCGGGGATGCTATGGTTCAGCCTTTTATAGGGTACTTATTGGACTTGAACTGGTCTGGAGAGCTGGTAAATGGGATCAGGGCATATTCTGCAAAAGATTATCAGATAGCCCTTCTCTGTCTGCCCATAGCTTTAATAGCGGCCTTCTTTATGCTCTTTTTTATAAAAGAAAAGAAGTTCCAAAAAGCATAAGAATTAAAAAGATATTTTTAGAAAGTGAAAATAATTGCTTTTAATATCTTTTTTTTTTAAATTTATATACATAATTTTTCCGAGTTAGCTCAGTGGTAGAGCAGTTGACTGTTAATCAATTGGTCGCAGGTTCGAATCCTGCACTCGGAGTCAAGAGAATCAGGCGGTTAGAGTAAAAAGCTTTAATCGCCTGAGTCGTTTTTACCCAATTTTTACACAATAAACTACAACAAACTGTGAAAAACATACTTTTATAAATTACGAGAGTAAAAGTTATGGAAAAAAGGCCTATTTGTGAAAATTGGTGTGAAAAAAATGTGAAAAATCACAAATGCTTGTTTATTACGTCTCTAATTTTTAGAAGTTTAAATATCAACCTGCAATTGATTGTTTATCTTATGTTTGTGTTTTGATACTATATTTAACCTTAAAATCAGGAGAATAATAATGGCTTCAATAAGATCAAAAACAGGTAAGGACGGAAAAACTAGACTCTATGTTCAGGTGAGGTTAAAAGGATTTCCTCCCCAAACTGCATGTTTTCATCGTTTAACCGATGCTAAGAAATGGATACAGGAAACGGAATCGGATATTAGGAACAATAGATATTTTAAAACCTCAGAATCAAGAAAGCATACTTTTAAAGAGCTGGCAGAGCGTTATATGGCTACTATCTTAAAAGATAAAAAGAGCGGTAAGTCTCAAACAGCCCAAATATCTTGGTGGATAAAAGAATTAGGGGAGAGGGTTCTTTCAGATATTACACCTGCCCTAATTGTTGAATGTAAGGAAAAGCTATTAAATATTGTTACATATAGAAAGATAAAAATGACTACCGCAACAGTAAATCGTTATCTAGCTGCATTAAGTCATATATTTACTGTAGCTACAAAAGAATGGGGCTGGACAGTAGATAATCCCGTAAAATTAATTTCTAGGGCTAAAGAATCTAGAGGACGTGTTCGGTTTTTAAATGAAAATGAAAGAGAATCTCTATTTACGGCCTGCCGAGAAAGTAAAAATCCTTATCTGCACACTATAGTTATCCTTGCTATCAGCACAGGAATGAGGTTAGGAGAGATAATCAGTTTGACTTGGAATCAGATAGATTTTTCTAAAAGACGTATCATATTAGAAGAAACTAAAAATGGTGAAAGAAGACAGGTTCCTTTAGTAGGGAAGGCCAGTGAATTATTAATCCAGTTGGAAAGCAATAGAACTAAATGCAGTACATTGATATTTCCCGATAAACGTAATTATCGCATGCCGATAGATTTTAGATCTGCTTGGGATTATGCTTTAAAACGCTCAGGAATCAATGATTTTAGGTTTCATGACCTCAGACACTGCTGCGCTTCATATTTGGCTATGAATGGTGCTTCTATGGTTGAAATAGCTGCTGTTTTAGGACATAAAACCCTGCAGATGACAAAGAGATATACTCATCTTAGCGACAATCATTTATCAGATGTAGTTGCTAAGATGAATGAAAAGATTTTAGGCTAAAAAGCTAGAAGAATAATGAGAGCTGTGTGATTTATGAGAGCTATGAGAGCTATGTGAGCTGTGCCAAGAAAGAATTGTATTATTATCATTAGTAGGAATAGCTTCATCTAAGTAAAGGGGGGTAGTTTCACTTACTTTGTCAACAGTTTGTATTTTTTGTATGTCGGCTTTTTCAGCACCATAAATTTTGTCACCTGTAATACCAGTTAATGCTAATAGAAATGTTCCTAATTTTAATAATTTGTTTTTCATGTTACTTGTTCCTATAAAGTTAATAAAGCCCAACATAATACCAAACAAGCCAAATAGAGACAATTCGTAAAGATTAATTTAATTTAGGTTTGATATTTGAACTTTGATATTCATTTGATGTTGTAAAAATACCGCAACACTCTTTTTTCAAAAAACAATTACTACAAAGTGCTAAAAAAGCATTCTTCCATACTGAAATAGATCTTCTTGAAAAATGCCAAATATCTTTTTCTAATAAACAAAGAGGAATGTTGTATACAGAGACATTCATAGATTTTCTACTTAAGTCTTGAACCGCATTTTTTAATTCAATCTTATATATAAAAGGATCTATCCATATTTTTTCGTAATTATCTAGAGCATAACCAGTTACTTCAAGTCCCATAAATGCAATATGTAAGACAAAAGGAAAATTTCGGAAAAGAAAATGTGAAAATGATTCCATTCTTTTATAATTTAAACGAGAAATTACAAACCTAATTTCTATTTGATGTTTAAATTTAGCTAAATTAAAGAGACCTTTTATTGTTTGTGAAAAACTCCCTTTTATACCTACAATACTATCATGTAAATCATCTGTATCAGCATGTAATGAAATGCAAATGAGTAGTTTTTTTAATCCAATTTCACTCATTTTTTTTGTAAAATTAAAATCTGAAAATTTTTTTCCATTAGTTAGGAGAATAATATCAGTCTGAGAAAATTTATTTTTGCATATTTTTAATATTTCCAAAAACTCATTTTCAAAAAGAGTAGGTTCTCCTCCTGTTAAGCATATTGTTTTTGTTTTATTAGCATCAAGTAAAGAAAGAATTTTTTTAGCCATTAATAAATATTGTCTATTATGTTTTTGTGGTGGCTGAGGGCACATTTGACAACGACAATTACAGGATTCAGTTACTAGTATACAATTTTCTTCTGAATCTATATCCCAAACAATCCTATATTTTCCGTAACAATCTACAAAAATTATATCACCTTCTTTAAATCCTTTAACATCAGATTCAACCACATCAAATAAAACAGGAGTTTTGTTCAAAAGCTTTGGAATATATTTATTGTGCTTTAATATTACGCCTTCATATCCTCGAATATCTTCATCTTTATCTGTAATATAAACATAATTTTTTCTTTGAAAATAAGGTTTTTTTTCAAAGGTTATTTTACCTAAAAAGAAGGTTCTTACATTTTTAGTTTTCATGGTTTTTTTTATTAGTTATCCATGACCAAAAAATATTCATTATTTTTGGATCATTTGATTTAAGTTTTCTGAAAATTATTTCAAAAATCCCTTTATGTTTTTCGCAAAAGCCACTAAGAGAACACTTACCCATCAAATCCTTGCTTTCTAGATAATTTCGGATTGGATCTGCTCCGCAATATGGTTTAAATACACAAGATGAACAATTAGGTATAATATCTAAGCATGATTTATTAACTATTTCAGTAAGTAAGGAACCTGTAAAAATTTCCATATAAGAATTTTTAAAAACATTACCCATTAAAAATTTTTTATCTCCCATTCTTGCGAGCATTCTTGCTTCATCTGCAGGGTATACATCTCCATTATAATCATAAATAACACCGCCAATACCAGCTCCTGCTGGTGATTGTAAATCTACAAAGCCAGTTGAAAATGAAGTTAAAATACGAGTTAGTAATAATGTTGTAAAATATTCTTGAAAATAGTGACCTTCTAAATTTATTTTTATTATATAATTTAATCCCTCTTCAAAAGCCTGTAGAAATTCTTTAATTTCATACCCAACTTCACTTTTATTTACAACAGCATCTCCATAAGGATTTAAAGATCTAAGAAAAATACCTGAAAAACCTAAATTACGATATTCATCAACTATTTCTTTTAAATGATAGATGCTATCTTTAGTAATAGTAACTAATGCAGAAACGCTATCATCTCCTAAAACATGTCTAGTTAATTTCAATTTTTGCAGAAAACATTCGTAACTACTTTTATCATTATATACACGATTTTTATCATGTATAATTTTCGGACCATCTAGGGATGTAGAAATTTGAATTTTATTGGCTTTTATGAATGCTAATTGTTCTTCATTGATTAAAGTTAAATTAGTACAAACAACAAACTCAAGTTGTTTTTTAT
>CAYNVX010000063.1:6970-8526 GCA_964400755.1 uncultured bacterium
AGTGGTTCTCCTCCTTGAAATTCAATTTTAAGATATCTTGAGGGTGATGAAAAAATATGTTCTAAGATTTTTTTAGAAACCTCCGGAGACATATCAAATTGATAATCAACTTTATCCTTGCTAGATACTTGACAATATTTGCATCGATGATTACACCGCAAAGTGATAACCATCATATGCAAGCTGGTGAAATGTTTTAAAAAACTTTTTCTAGTTCTATATTTTGTAGCTAACATATTCAAGGATAAAGAAAGATCTTCAAACGCTATAAAATTTTTACTTTTTAGTTCCTGCAAAATAGTTGCATCTACAAAAGAGGATTGAATAAGTTTAAAAAAAGTTTCTTTGTCTAAAAAGTGATAGTCTCCTCCTTCATTAGAAATTAAATATTCAGTTTCTATTTTTTTAAAATTAAAAGGGAGTAATTGATAAGAAATATTTTCTTTATTGTTCATTTTTTATATATGATTTTATATCTGATATGGGAGAAAAAGCTTGTTTTACAATCACCTCTCTAAGATTCCCAAATTTCTTTTCCAGAGTCATTCTAATTTGTTGTTCAATTAGTTCATTACAAAAGTTCTTAGCGATTAAGGATAAGTCTTCCTTATTAGATAAGCTTTTAGATTCAAAATATATACCTATAGTTTGATCATCTAAGGGATCTATGAAGATTGTACATTTGTTAGTAAATTGATTTGCAACGGCATAAATTATTTCGGAAGTATAGATTTCTTTTTTTAAAGATAATAATAGTCTGTTGTTTTCTAATTCTATAATAATTTCTTTCATGTATAACGTTAGTTAATGTTAATAATAGGGGCATTTTATGTTTTTTTGTAGAAAATGGCAACTTTTTATATTTAAGATTTAATTAAAGAATCTCTTACATACAAATTAAATCTTTTAAAAAAAAGTATTTTCATTAATTAACTTGTAATTAGTTTTTAGGGCTAAGTTTTAATTATAAGATTGTTGATTTCTTATTCTATTTTTTGCTTCTTCATAAAGTTCTTGAAGTTTTTTCATTTTAGCATTTGAACCACCTAAATCTGGATGATTAAGTTTTACTAATCGATGATATTTCTTTTTTAAGTCAGTTAAATTATTAATATCTTTAAATAAATTTTCATTTTTTTCTTTTGTAGTGGCTTTTATAGGGTCGTTTATATTGTCACGATAATTTTGTCTTTGATATGTTGTCCAATTTTCATATTTTTCATTATATATTCGTTGTAAGGCCTCTTTGTATAAATTATTTAAAATATTCAATCCAGCGGGGTTATCGAGATTTTTTTGACGAAGGCTTAAATATTTTTCATATAGAGAAAAAGGATCTTCAAAGTCCTCAAAAATTGTATGGTATTCGTCAGGGCCTAGTATTCGGTCATTATTATCAAATTTAGTATTGTTGGATTTCTGATATTCAAAATTGTCTTTTTTTAAAATTCTATCCTTGTGGTACCAATATAAATCCCATAATTTTTCCCAGCCGACACAATCAAAGTCTTCATTCTCAACTTCATCTTCTTCATAGTTGCAGATAATTGCCAAGT
>CAYNVX010000064.1:0-8331 GCA_964400755.1 uncultured bacterium
TCTTTATGGCTCATCGGTTTCGGAATAATAATTAACATACAAATAATAACTTAATAGATTGTACAATCATAATAGCCACATTCTTTGTTTTATTAAGAAATAATACACATTTATTAAGATTATGTCATGAATTTAAAAATGATATTTTTTTTTTGAATAAGAAATTTAATCTCAAGACTTTTCAGTAATCCCCAATATAGTTAAAATCTATTTCCTTTATTATAAAAAAGGTTACGATGGAATATCTTGGAATAGATTTAGATGGCGAAAAAGCTAGCTTTGCCCTTCTAGACAACAAACTTAACATAAAAGATCTCTCTACATACTCAATTGCCTCTCTAATAACAAAAAAATCCAATGTAAAGCGGCTTTACATTTATCAAAAAGAGAAAAGAAATTCTTTTGTAATAGTAACTGCGCTTAGCTCAAATGATGTCTTATTAAAAACCGTCCCCTTTAAATCGACTAAAAAAAGCTTCTTAAAAAAAACAATAAAAATTTACACAGAACAATATCTTTCCTCTACCCCGACAGCCTTAATTGCTCATCTCTTCTCAAAAAAAGAATCTATACTCAGATTTTTTTTAACAACCAATGAGCTTTTAACAAAACAAATTAAACGCTTTATTCATATTCAACTTGAACCAGATGTTGTTACAACAACCTCTCTCGCTTTGTGCAGTTTTGCAAATTACTACATAAAATCCGAAAAGGACTTAATACTTCTTAATATCGGCTACAACAAGTCATCTGCTGTTTTAATGACAAACAACCTGCCGACCGCAAGTTATAAGCTAAAATGGGGAACAAGCAAGCTTATAGCCAATCCTGAAGAAGACGCCGAACATACCGACTTAAATAAATTAAATAAAAAAAATATAAACTTTGATTGTTTCCAAAAACTCAAAAATGAAGTTAATAAAACACTACAGGCCATATTAAAAAAGGGTAATCGCGAATCTTATAAAATCTTAATCACAGGAAGCCTAAAAGGATTGGAAAACATTGGCTCTTTTTTAATTAGTAATGAAAACTTAAGTCTTGTTGAAGAAGAAGAATCTATTAAAACTCTTAAACTGAAAGAATATGCTATTCCCATTGGCCTAGCTATTAGCCAAGCAAATAAAAAAGAAAGCCCTATTCAATTTTTAAATAATGAGTTTACTCCTAAAAGAAGCCTTCGATCTTTTGCTATGAAATCCTTTATACTATTAGGCTTTACTATATTGCTGTTTGCCTCGCTAAATATAATAAGCCTAAGTTATTTTGAAATTAAGGGAAACGAACTAAAAAAATCTATTTCTCAATTAATAGAATTAGAACAACAATTTATAAATTCTAAGAGTCTTAACATTGACACAAGCCAAAATCTTGATGAATTACTATCTACGCTTGAAAACAAGATAGAGAGAGAATCCCGAACCTCTCCATTTGAATTAACAGTCCCCAACGTTACAAATGTTTTAGAATGGCTGAACAACCATGATATTTTAAAAGGAAATTCAGAAATTATAAATATTAAATATGATCTTGTTCAATATCCAAAAATAGAAAATTTTAAATCACCATATAAAGCTAAGGTTGAACTGCAAATTAAAATCCCCTCATCAACTATTGCACGGCAATTTCATGACATCTTAATTAAAGGAGATGAATTAGCCGATCAAAATGCTGAACTAACTTGGGATGTTGCTGATGATTTTTATACAACAAGTTTTTATTTAAAACCTATTACCACGAATTATTAAAATGATAAATTCTATCTTGGAAAAATCAGGAAGTTTTTTACAAAAAAAACAAAAATATCTTTTGTTTTTTTCCATATTTTTGTTTTCAACTTTTTTAAACATTACTTTTTTTAAATATCAAGATTATCAAGAAAAAAAATATCGTTTTGAAAAAATTTCCGAAAAAGCTCTTAAAACATTAGAACAAAGAAAAAAGTTTAGAAATTTTATTTTAGAAAAAGAAAAATTTGATCCATTTTATATAGATAAAAACCTCGAGACATCAACCTTTTTGAAATCTGAGATTTCTTCTTTGACCCACTTACAAAATAGCATTGTTTTTTCTAACAATGAAAACATTAAAGAAAGGCTGGATTTGCTAACTAAAAAGAATAATTTAAAATTTATTGAGAATAATATAATCCAATCTAAAAATCTTAAAGAGGTTGAAGAAGAGGGATCCAAAATAGAACTTAATGAAAATGATCTTATTTCCCTTTTATCTTTAATAGAAGATATTAAAATAGAAAACAGTCCTACAGCTTCAAACAAACCTCAGCTTATCATTACAAAATTTGAATTAGAAAAAAAAGAACACAATCATTTCCTATTAAATCTAAATCTTTTCAAAAGAGAATTTATAAAAAAGAAGGTCCCCAATGAATAATAAATTTTATATAACACTTTTAATTAGTTTCTCTTTATTGAGCTGCTATAAGACTACTAATGAAAACGGTTTAAATTGTGTCCAAATAGTAGACAGAAATGGCCTTTCCGAAACAATAAGCGCTTCTGAAAAACTATCTACATTTGAACAGATAGATTTTACAATATCCCAGCCTTATAAAAGAGTTCTAAGAATCTATAATAAAAATGGGCAAGGCTCTACTCCATCTATTTTAACTACTTATCATCCAAATGGCCTCATTTGGAAATATTTGGAAATTAGAGATGCCAGGGCAAATGGTATTTATAAAGAATGGCATCCTAATGGAAATTTAAAAATAGAGGCGACGGTTATTGGCGGAACTGCAGATGTTGCCTCACAGGAAGACTGGCTTTTTGATGGGGTTTGTAAAGCTTATGATGAAAATAAGGTTATACTATCCGATATCACATATTTGAAAGGAGTCCTTCATGGAATTTCAAATTACTATTATTCAAATGGACAGCTTAAAAAAACTATACCTTATATAAATAATGAAATTTCTGGAGAAGTTCTAGAATATAAAGAAAATGGCGATCTTTACTCCAAGTCTTATTTTAAAAATAATTTAAAACATGGCCCATCCCTGACTTATTGGGAACTCAATAATATTTGTTCTATTGAGGACTATGAAAATGATGTTTTACAAAATGGAAAATATTTCAAAAATAATAGGATAATAATTGCCTCTATTAAACATGGCGATGGACAAAAAGCAATTTTTGATGAAGAAAAGCTAATAAAATTAATTGAATTCAAAAATGGTATGCTGGATGGAAAAGTTCAAGAATTTTCAACAAATGGAGAACTTGAAAAAGAATATTTCATTAAAAATAACATGAAACAAGGCGAAGAAATAATTTATTATTTAAAAAATGAATTACAAAATAATTTTATTAAGGGAAAAAACAATCCTAAAATATCCTTTACCTGGGATAACAACCTTATTCATGGTGCTGTTAAGACATGGTATAAATCAGGACAACTAGAAAGCCAAAAGGAATTCAGCAATAACAAAAAAAATGGAATGAACTGTGCGTGGTATGAAAGCGGAGATCTTATGTTTATTGAAGAATATGAAAACGATATTCTAACCAAAGGTTCCTATTATAGAGTAAATTCAAAAGAGCCCATTACCAAAATTGTTAATGGAAATGGAACTGCTACACTTTATGATAGAAAAGGTATATTTTTAAAAAAAATAGAATATTTAAATGGGCTTCCACAAGACTAATGCTCAAAAAAGAACAGCTTAGATCAGATTTTATACTTAAAAGAAAAAATATATCACAAGATAGAAGGTTTGCTGCTGAAAAGAATATTTTAGAATTACAAAAACTTAATTTTTTAAAAATTCTATCATTTTCAAGCTTCGGCTCTGAAATTAATACCTGGGCATTAAATACTATATTATCCAAGGAAAACCGTCTTTATTTGCCCAAAATCTCTAATAATATCCTAAAAATCTATCAGGTTAACGATCTAGAATCACAATTAGTTAAATCAACGACATTTAATATCTTTGAGCCAAATGAGCTGCTTTGTGCAGAAGTTAATATAAATGAAATAGAATGCATTTTAGTTCCAGCTCTAGCTTTTGATAAAAATTTATTCCGTCTTGGATATGGCAAAGGGTTTTATGATAAATTACTTTCCTTAACTCAGAACTATTCAATTGGTGTTGGTTTCAAAGAACAACTGTTTGAATCATCACTACCAATTCAAGATCATGATGTTCCTGTTACGAAACTCTCGTTATTTTAGTTATGGTCAAACCTTATACATTCTCGGCATGAGGTATCTTCTTCTTCTCCATTTTTCTTTTGCGGCTTTGGTTTTGGCTCACAATAATGAGGACCTTCACAATTATTGGCACTGACAAATCCTCCAGCAGGAACATTCATGCACATCGAATAAAATCCTTTATAATTACATTTCCACACAACAGTATAAGGTGTTACAGAAACACTAGAATCCATCGGAATATCTAGCTGTGTAGAAGTGTGTTGGGTATCCCAATTAATCTGATCCCCCGGATGAAAGACTTCCTGCCCCAAAAAGGTTCCGTCCGCGGCTAATACAGTTGCTGTCAGCTCAAATGGCGAATCATTAAGCAAAGTTACCGAATCACCATAAAGGCAAAATAAACTTCCCCAAAAAATAAAGAATGTACCTAAAAACAACTTTCTCATATATAATTCCATAAAGAGTTTCTTTTTTGATAAATAAATTAGTTATGCTTAAAGATCAATTATTTAAATAAAAAGGTCCCCTTAGAAAAAAATGAAAAGATTTGCAAAAGTTATTAATCCTTGTCCTGTTTTAAATAGATATGATTTTAAAAATGTTTTTGGAGGGCCTGATGGAAAGAGCCTATTAACTTGTGAAAAAAAACATATACGCGCTTTAGAATTTATCGCTTTCAAGGATATGGTATTCGAGATAATTAAAAGATTCCCTCAAAAGGACTATGATATCTACCAAGTTACTTCTGAGCTTTATCCCGTTCGCCCCATTTTTATTGATAGCAGATTTACAACTCTTGTAGATCATGATATTCCTTATAAGATAGAAAAGCCCGATCCAAAAATTTTATTGAACAGGCTAGAAGCATTAATTGGCACACCTTATGTTTGGGGAGGGAATTGGAGCAAGGGCATAATAGATATGCTTTCATTATATGAAGCTCCAGCTAATTTAAATAACCTAACAAAAACATTATGGACTATGAGGGGCGTTGATTGTTCCGGTTATCTTTTTGAAGCAACAAATTGTTATACACCAAGAAATACAACAGAGCTCTTTAATTTTGGAAAGGGCTTAACCATTGAAAATAAAAAGACAAATGAATTAATTAAAATTATCAAACCACTCGATCTAATTGTATATAAAGGACACGTCGTAATAATTTTTGATAAAAAATATACAATAGAAAGCCGTGAATTTTATGGTGTTGTAAAAACACCAGTTTTAATAAGGCTAGAAGAGCTTTATCAAACAAAAACTCCTTCTGATGCTTTTAAAAGCGGAAACCACTTTGTTATCAGACGTTGGACTGGTTAATCTATTAACTGTTAAACAAATGGGTTTTAATACCTCCCTAATTGCATAATGAATAACACTCTGTTTATAAAAAAAAGATATTGAATCTACTGCTTATATATATTATAGGTTGTAAATAAAAGAGATATTTATGCTTCATGATAGATTAACGTTTTTTTGAACATAAAAGATAAACAGATAAAAGCATAAAAAATATGGTGCATGAATTATTTTTTTTTAAGAATGATTGATAAAAATTACGTTAGCGATTATTTTAATTATAGAAAAGTATTAAATACTCGTTAAAGTTATATAAATAAAATGGAGAAAAGAAAGATGTTTTCAATATATAAAAAGCTATCTTGCTTGATAGCGCTATTTGTAACAGCTTCTGTTTTCGCTCAAGATTATTCTGATAAAGAATCAAGTAATCAAGCTGTACAGAAGCCATATGATCAAGGACATGCAGTAACAGAAAATCAAATGATGGCTGGATATAATGCTCCGGCTAGAATTGATGTATGCGGTTCTTGGGATATATTTGTTGATGGATCTTTTATCTATTGGCAAGCAAAAGAAAAAGGCCTTGAGTTAGGATACTTAAGCCCATCAGCAGCGAACATTACAGCTGGACATACAGGAAATGTTATAAACATGGACTTTGATTATAAACCAGGCTTTAAAGTTGGTTTAGGAATGAACTTTGAGCATGATAACTGGAATGTATATGCTGACTATACAAGACTTCATGGCACAAATACAAAAAGCTATGCAAAAGCAAATGCAGCTGATTCTTTTGTGCAAGGTTGGATGGCTGATGGAACAGACACATATAATACAAATTTTTCAACTCATTGGAAATTAAACTATGATATGATTGATTTTGAATTAGGCAGACCTTTTTATAATGGTAAAAAGCTTACTGTTAAGCCATTTTTTGGTGTTAGAGGCGGTTGGATTAAACAACAATATAGCCCAGTACTAACTTATGACACAGGGTCAACAATCAATTATCCTACAGCTGGCGCAGGAACAAGATCTTGGCTAGTTGGACCTAGAGCTGGTTTTAATACAAACTGGTTATTAGGGAAAGGATTTAGATTCTTTGGTGATTTCTCAGCAAGCTTGTTATATCAAAGATTCAAACTTAAATATCATTATACATCATATGCTGATTACACAACTCCAGCAGCTAGATTTAAAGATAAGTTCTCATACATTACACCAAACATAAACTTCTTTGCAGGTTTTGGTTGGGGAACTTATTTCGATCACAACAACTGGCACTTTGATGTTTTAGCTGGTTATGAGTTTGAAAATTACTGGAATCAAAACTATATGAGAAACATGGCTGACAGAGTATTAGTAACAGGATGTCCTGATACTGATGCTGGTGATTTAAGCTTAAGCGGCTTAACTGTAAAAATGAGATTTGATTTCTAATTTAATTCTTAACTTTATTCTTTAAAGGCTGAATGTAAAAATTCAGCCTTTTTTTTTGTTTAAACAATTTTCAAATATATTTTTTCTAAGAAACATTGCTAAAAATTAAGAAAGTTATTATTTTTATAAAAGAAAATGTATTATTATGAATTAAATTTAAGATTAAAATGGAGTAGAAAGAAGATGTTATCGTTTTCTAAAAAGCTATCTTTATGTATAGCAACACTATTTGTTTTTACTTCTGTTTTCGGACAAAACCAATATAAACAGAAGACATATGATCAAGGACACATTGTTGATGAAAATCAAATGATGGGTGGATATAATTCACCAGCTCGAATTGATGTAACAGGAAGTTGGGATGTTTTTACAACAGCAAGTTATATTTACTGGGAAGCTAGTGAAAAAGGATTGGAATTAGGATATACTGCACCTACAGCAGCAGATATAAACAACAATCATGTTACAGGACAAGTTGCCGACATGAATTTCAAGTACGGCTCAGGATTTAAAGTAGGTCTTGGTATGAACTTTGAGCATGATAATTGGAATATTTATACAGATTACACAAGATATCATAAAACGTTTTATACAAACATAAAAAAATCACAAGATTGGGACGAAACAGGTAGTTTCTTTTCTTCTTGGTGGTACGGAATTGCTTCAGATGGTACTCACAGTATAAATGCCAATTCATCATGGAAATTAAAATATGACATGATCGATTTTGAACTTGGAAGACCATTTTATAATGGAAGAATGTTAACAGTTAAACCTCACTTTGGAGCAAGAGGCGGTTGGATTAGACAAGGATATAAAGGAGACCTTTATTATGTTTATACTAATCCTTATGGCTTAATTCCAATGGCTGCTCATTCTAATTCATGGGTAATCGGCCCAAGAGCTGGATTTAATACTAATTGGATCTTTGGATCAGGATTTAGATTTTTTGGAGATTTTGCTGGTAGTATTTTGTACCAAAAATTTTCTGTTAGATATCATTGCAATAATATTACTTCACCTCACTTAATAGCACAAAATCAAAAAGATCAATTTAGCCGTATATCTCCTAACTGCAATTTAAATGCAGGATTTGGATGGGGCACATATTTTGCTAAAAAGTCATGGCATTTTGATCTAACAGCATCTTATGAATTTGAATATTATTGGAATCAAAATAGAATGCGCACTATAGCTGATTCTATAAATGAACCTGGTGCTTTAAGCACAAGCATTGGAGATTTAATGCTTCATGGTTTAACAGTAAATATGAAATTTGATTTCTAATTTTTTATAAATTAGAGAAAATTAAGAACCGAGAAATTAATTTTTCTCGGTTTTTTTTTGCACAAAATTAATTTTTTTTGTGAGAAAGATTGAAAAAAAATTTAGAGGAGCTTATTTTTAATATAA
>CAYNVX010000065.1:0-8132 GCA_964400755.1 uncultured bacterium
CTACATACTTCATGTGTTAACCCTCCACAATCTTTTAATCTTCCATCTTATTTATTATGGGGGCTATTTTTCAAGTTTAATTAAATATTCTTTGTAATTTCTGTTGTTATTTTTTTATGTTCTTTTTCAACATCTTCAAAACAAATAGTTTTAGATTTGTCTCGATAGACAAATCTAAAAGTTACATTTTTTTCATCTAAAGTTGCTTTATATAGGTCTAAGAGAAAACAATGCTCTAAGAGATTAGATTTATTTTCTTCTATAATTTTGAAGATTGAGGAGATAGGAACATTTTCTTTTAAGGTAATTGTAAGATCTCTTTCACTGCTGGGAAATAAACTATATTCAGCAAATTTGAATTTTTCTTTTTTGTTTTCTAAAAGAAAATTAAGATTAATTTCAGCAAACAAGACTCTTTTTTTAATATCGAATGAGGATAATACAAAGGGATGTACTTCTCCTATAACACCAATATCAATATTATTAATAATGATATTAGCTTGTCTCCCCGGATGAAAAACAGGATGGTTCGAACTTTTAAATAGGGACTTTTTAATTCCGCAAGCTTCGAAAATATTTTCAAGAATACCTTTTAAATCAAAAAAAGATACTTCATGTAATTTTTTACCCCAAAAAAGAGGATGCTGACTGCCGCTCAATACTATTGAAACAACATTTTGTTCGATAAAATCGTTTTGTTTTTTGAAATAGATTCGTCCTACTTCATAGCCGGCTATGTTGAAGCTTTTGTGATCATGGTTGAATTTTACAATTTGCAATAAATTAGAAAGTAAAGATGGGCGCAATACCGACTGTTCAATAGATTTGGAATGTTTCACATGAATAAATGAATCAGCTCTAAAGTTCATTTCCTGTGTTACATTTGCAAGATCGGGACTAATTAGGTCGCTGGTTATAAATTCCTGCAGTCCTTGTGAGCGTAAAAAGGCTTTTATATCTTTTTCGAATAGATAAGAAGGTGCCGGAGAGATATTTGATGAAGAATATTTAGCTTTATGTTTTGGTAAATTGTTATATCCATAAATTCTAATAACTTCTTCAATCAGATCAATCTCTTTTGATATGTCGTTTCTATAAGTTGGAACTTCAACTAACACTTGATTTTCATCACTGGATAGAATAGAAAATTCTAATCTTTTGAAAAGTGATTCTATTTCAGAAATGCTGAAACTTGAGCCTAAGACTTTATTGGTTTTTTCTAAGCGGCAGCTAATTTTTTTAGGAAGGAATTCACCTTCTTTTTCATCAACTATCCCTTTAATTACTGTTCCTTGGCATATTTCCTGTATTAATGATGCTGCTAGCTGCAAAGCTATAGGTATCATATTTGGGTCAATTCCTTTTTCAAAACGAAGAGAGCTTTCTGTTCTAAGAGCTAATGCGCGGCTTGTTTTGCCTACAGAAATATCATCAAAATATGCAGCTTCAATTAAGATGTTTTTAGTAGCATCATCTACAGATGAATTGTTAGAGCCCATTATTCCAGCTATGGCAATAACTTTTTTGTCGTCATAAATATTGATGCTGTTTTTAGGAATCGTTCTTTCGATTCCATCTAATCCTTCAAAAATAAATGCATCTTTATTTGAGCTGATACGGATTTTATTGTTTTCGATCTTATTCAAATCAAATGCATGCATGGGCTGGCCATACTTGAGCATTATGTAATTAATAATATCAACGACATTATTAATAGAGCGGATGCCGGAGGATTCTAAAATATTTGTCAGCCAAAATGGAGAGGGTCCGATTTTTACATTTTCTACTATTGAGCAGGCATATCTTTTGCAGCGGATATCTTCAATATTAATTGTTATTTTATCTTGTATTTGTTTAGAGACCTTTACATCTGGAAAAGTTGGATATTTAACCTTGATATCTAAAATTGCAGCTAGTTCTCTTGCAATTCCAAGAGCACTCATGCAATGGCCTAAATTTGGTGTTAGAGAAATATCAAAAATAGGATCGCAAAATAGTTCTGAGAGATCTTTTCCAATTTCTATGTCCTGCGGAAGGTCTAAAATACCTTCTGAACTATAAGAAATGTTTAACTCTTCTGCGGAACAGAGCATTCCGAAGGATTCAACATCACGAAGTTTAGCTTTTTTTATTTCGAAGTTTTTTTTGTCTTCGGTTGTAAGAGTTGCTCCAATCTTTGCAAAGGCAGTAATCATTCCTTTTTTGCAGTTGGGAGCTCCGCAAACTACCTGAAAAATTTCTTTTCCGTCATTTACCTTTGCAATAGTCAGCTTGTCGGCTTTAGGATGCTTTTCTACTTCCTCTACTTTAGCCACAACGACATTAGTAAAAGAGGGGTTTTCATTTTCAATGTTTTCAACTTCGATTCCTGCTAAAGTCAGCTTTTGAGCTATCTCTTGGGCAGAAAGGTCTATGCTAATAAATTCTTTAATTAGTGATAATGCTATTTTCATTTGTCCTTCAAAAAATAAATTTATAAATTTACTTATTAAATTTAATACAAAACTATATTGCCGAAAAGATAAATTTGTATTTTAATTGTGTAAGGCACTTATTTTTTTAAAAAAGGTTTTTAAATGGATTTGAAAATTCCAAAAGATGTTTGGATGAGAAAAATTCGTATTTTGCTTTTGATATTAATTGTTTCCGGGGCTTTTAATATTTGTTTGGCAGGTTTTTTAGTTTATTCTTTTATAAAAGAGAGACAATTTTCAATTGAAGCTATAGCCAAGCCGGTATTTTACAAACAAAAAAAAGAATTTACCAATACTCAGTATTTATCATATTTTTCATCTTTATCATTTAGAGAGCTTCTCTCTTTTTTATCTGACAAGCAATTAATAGAAGATGGCTATACTAAAAGAGATTTGGCTTTAGGCTGTTTAGTTACTTTTCATAATTTTAATATTGAAAAAGTTTTAATAAATCAAAATTTACAGAAAAGAGAGATTTTTTTTAAAAAAGAGGGGAAAGAAAATAAAATTTCTCTATTTGCCAATCTATCTGATCATCATTATGAAAACATCATACATTTTGCCTATACCGAAAAATGGCCACTTACTTCAAAAGGGCTTTTTTCAATTTTGAAAAATTGGAAAAAACCGAGAGACAGCAGCTTAGAGCAGGCTTTTATTCAGACAAATGAATTTTTTGCAGTAAGAACTCTTTTTGACGCTTCTGAAATTATTCCCAGATCAGATGTTTTGTTAGATGTTATTTGTGAAGGAAAGTGGGAACTCTTGGAAATCTTTTATTATAGTCAAAACCAAAATCAAGACCTTTCCAATGAAAAAAGAAGATCATTTTTACATGACTATATTTCTCAGAATTCAAAAAGCGCTGCTCTATTATTATTGCAGACAGATTTGATATATGTAGTAAAAAGATTGAATGATTATCAAATCTTGGAACTTTTGGATCTTTTAGATGAAAAGTGTGAAGATGTTGAGCAGTTTTGCTGTGAGCTGTTAAAAAGTAACCGCTCAGATATTATCTGGAAAGTGAGTGCTGAAAAGCTTTACCATTTTGCTAATGAGCCTATCCCTGAAAATATTGATCATCAATTAGCTTTAGAGCGGTTTGTACATTCGGATGAACTTAAAATGAAATGGCAGATTGAAGAAAAGGAAAAGATGGACCTTTCTTCGATTTTATGGGCAAAAGATTTAAAAAAAGATAATGTTCATATAGTAAAAGATGGGGAGAACCTTTGGAAAATTGCTAGAATGTACAAAGTGGAAATTGAGGAGCTGATAAGGCTTAATAATCTTGAAACGGACAAGATATTTCCAGGAAAAGAGATAGTTATACCTTAATATTATGGAACAGGATCATGGCCTCCTTTGCTCCAAGGACCGCATCTAAAAATTCTTTTGATAGTTAAGTAGGAGCCTTTTATAATGCCGTGTTTTTTTATAGCCTCTATGGAATAATCCGAACAAGAAGGATAAAATCTACAGCAGCTGCCTATAAAAGGACTTAACATTAACTGATAAAGACGGATCAAAAGTATGAAAAAATTTTTCATTTTATTATTAATATTTTTCAATAGTATAATGTTTGCTCAACAAAGGGATGTTTTTATGAACAATAATAGTTCTTTTGAAACTTTTTTAGAAGGATTTATACCTGAGGTCTCCTTAAAATCTGAACAGTTGAATAAAGCCGTCTGGCTTTTAGAGACAACAGGTTCTAAGGATGCTGCCTATTTAGTAGCTACTTTAGGAAGTGAGCTTCGTCAGATGTTTAGTGATAAAAAAGTTTTTGAAGAGCTTTTAGAATATCAAAAAAAGCATGTTAATGATCCTATTTTAAATAGAGAGCTTATTATTTTAATAGATCAGTTCAAGGGAAACATTCTACCCAAGGAAATCTTAACAGAGCTCTCTGACAGGGAATCTGATTTAGCTATAACCTATGCAAATTTCAGAGCTGAAATTGATGGAAAAAAGGTAACTGAAAATGAACTTAGAGACATTTTAAAAAATGAAAAAAATGTTGAGCTAAGAAAAAAGACATGGCTTGCATCTAAAGAAGTGGGTAATGCTTTAGCGAAGAAAATAGTTGAAATTGTAAAATTGAGAAATAAAGCAGCTCAAATGTTAGGTTATAAAAACTATTTTGAAATGCAGCTTGATCTTGCTGAGGTAGACCAAAAGCAGCTCTTTTTAACATTCGATCGTCTAAATTCAGCAACACAAAAAGCTTATGATAAAATGATAGCTCATATAAATGATGAGCTTTCAAAAAAATATAATGTGGATATAGAAGATCTTGGTCCATGGGCTTGGAAAGATCCTTTTTCACAAATGGACCCTATAGAATCGGATAAGTTAAACAGCATTTATAAAGATAGGGATTTAGTTGCCATCACAAAAGATTTTTATCAGAAAATGGGATTTGATATTGAGCCTATTATTGCCAATAGCGACCTATATGAAAGAGATGGTAAAAATCAACATGCATTTTGTATCAACATTGATAGAAATGGTGATGTAAGGACATTGAACAATATTAAAAATAATGTTCAATGGATGGATACCATGCTTCACGAGTTTGGTCATGCCATTTATGATGTTAAGATTGACATGAAACTTCCATGGCTTTTGAAAGAACCTCCTCATATGATACCAACAGAAGCTATGGCCCTATTTATGGGGAGAAAAGCTTCTAATGAAGAGTTCTTGAAAGAGTTCTTAAATATAAATGATGAAAAACTTTTTAAAGATATTAAAGAAGGTTTTCAAAGAAGACAGCTTATCTTTTCAAGATCGGTTTTTGTTATAACTGAATTTGAAAAGAGCATGTATGAAAACCCAGACCAAGATTTAAATAAATTATGGTGGGACTTAGTTGAGAAATATCAAAAGATTAAAAGACCTCAAAATAGAGAAAACTTTAATGACTGGGCTGCTAAATATCATGTTGGTCTAGCTCCTGTATATTATTACAGCTACTTATATGGAGAAGTATTTGCATCAGCTATCCAAAAGAAAACTACAGAAATAACAGGTTCTATGAAAGTCTGGGATCCGAAAGTTGGTAAATTTTTAGAAGAAAGGCTGTTTTATCCTGGATCAAAATATCGTTGGGATATTTTAATAGAAAACACTTTAGATGAACCTTTTTCTACCGATGCATGGGTAGAAGAGTGCACAAACTAATATATTTTGCGGGGATGGTGGAACTGGTAGACACGCTACCTTGAGGTGGTAGTGGAAGAAATTCCTTGGGGGTTCGAGTCCCCCTTTCCGCAAATAATATGTTCTAATTATTATTTTTTGCTAAATTCAATGAAATAATGAGGCAAGTGATATGCAACAAGATTTTTCAAGAAAGATTACAATTGTAGTGGATAAAAATTTACCATCATGACAAGTGCTAAATACAGTAGCACATATATCAGCTTACTTTGGAAACAAGATGAGCGAACCTTTTGATACAGGAAATTATTTTATTACTAAGGATGGAATTAATTTACCCTAAAATAGTCAATATCCAATTATTGTTTTATCAGCTAAATCTAATGAACAACTACATGACTTTGTAAAAAAGATATATCAAGATGAATCAATTCAAAAAATGTTCTTTATTAAAGAGATGATAGAAACTACTGAAGACCTCGAAATTAGCAAATTAGTTGGTCAAAAAGATGAAAGTGAAATTGTTTATCTAGGAGTGGGTATTTTTGGGAAAAATGAAAGCTTGAAAAAACTTACTAGTGAATTCAAGCTGTGGTCGTAAATACATAGACTTTTTCCATTTTCGAGTTCTTCTTTCTGCAAATTATCAAATTCTTTAGATCCAATATTTATTTATATGGATATCGGAGCCAAGAAGAAACTTCTTTATATTCAACTTCTTTATAGATAGTGCCACCTAATTCAGTAAGAAGGTTCGCTGTAGAAATGCTTCCTAAAGTTTTTGCAAAATTTAAGGCTGTAGATCCTTTAGGAAATGCGACATATTTAGTACTAAAAGAAAAACCCCATTTATTAGGGATTTCTATATCAAGGGGATATAAGGTTGTTGAATTTGTATTAGCGCCTTTTTCAATAAGAAATTCAATTGTAGCATTTTGATTTCCTAAAGTAGCACACATAATAGGAGTAGTGCCATTCGGATTGTATTCATTTACATTAGCTTGTGTTTCATTAAGAAGAGTTTTTATCATATAAGTATTTCCATAAAAAGCTAAATAACTTAAAGGTAACATACCTTTATGTGTTTCATTAATATTCGCTCCAAGACTAATTAATAATCGATAAGCTTTAATATTATTATTACGCAATGAGAGCAGATAAGCTGTATCGTCTTTTGTAGATTTAGCATTAATATTTGCTCCGTTATTTATAAGTAGTTCGATTAAATCTATCGAACTTATATGTTCACATGCTGCCATAAGAGGTGTATATTTATCACTTTCACAACCATTTACATTAGCTCCATTTTCGATCATAAAATTGACAGCATTAATTAAATTCTCAAAAGATAAATGTATTCCTCCTTCTATGAATTTTACTAGAGGAGAAGGACCTTTTGCAATTCCATTAATAGAAGCGCCTTTTTCAATTAGGTATTTAATAATATCTATTTTTGCATTTTCAGCTGCTTCCGTAAGGGGAGATGTATAAGAATATGTATCCTTTTCTTCATCTATTCCAATCGTTGAAGTTTCTATTAAAGACTTTACTTTATTAATATTTCCATTTTTTATAGCTTCAGATAATTCTTTTCTCGGTGTTTTTACTTCTTCAGAGTAAAGATTGATAGTAAAAACAAAAAAAGCAATAATTACATACTTAAAATAGATATTTTTTCTCATGCAAAATTCTCCTATAATTTAAAAGAAAATAAATTTTTATTTAATCTTATTTTTTTTACAAGAAAATATATTTTTGATTTTCAAATATGAAATTAAGCCAATTCTAAAAATAATCCATTAATCTTATTTTTAAGCTCATTAGAAATATCAATTTTTTCTAATATTGAAAACGTTTTTGAATATGTTAAAAGCAAAAGATTTTGATACTCTTCTTCCGAAAATTCAAAAGCATAATCAGATTTATGATCAATACAGAGGCTTTCTCCATTTTCTAAAAAGGATGTATTTTTTGTGCATTTATTGCAGTTAGGGTGTAATTTCAAAATACCTTCAAAGTTAAGCAGCTTTAGCTTAAAGCTGCAGGCGATAGCAGCAGGATTAATCGAGATATTTTGCAGATACTTTTTTAAAAGAAGATATATTCCCGAGGCTTTTCTATGTTCAAGATGCGATTTTAAGACAGCCTGGACCATTTCTGCTGCTGAATTAAGGTAGGCAAGCTCTTTTCTTAAATAAAGGTTGCTGTCGAGGATATTGCCCTCAATAAATGAAAAAATATCACCCTTGGATTTTTTATAAACAATATCAGTGATGCTAAAAGGAGAAGAGATAGAGAGCAGGTTACTATTTTTCTGAGATATTCTATTGATCATTAAAGAGATAATGCCGCTTTCTTTCGTCAGAACAGTAACAATTCTGGAATTATCGCGGTAGGCAATGGCTTTTAAGGTAATAGCTTCTGTTTTGTGATCATTCATCGAATTGACGAGGTGGATACCCCTGGCTTTAGCCATGGGGAGGAAACCTC
>CAYNVX010000066.1:0-8120 GCA_964400755.1 uncultured bacterium
ATAACTTCTGATATTCTTCTTGCTTTGTTATATGTATATTCCGTAGTTGTTCCATTTGGCAAAATCTTCTTTTTTAATGCATTCAAACTTTCATCATATTCATATTTTGTAGATCCTGATACATCTTTAACTTCACATAACCTGCCTGAAAGATCATATGAATAAGATATTTGGCTGTTGTCTGGATAAATAAGTTTTAAAAGCTTACCAAAAGGATCAAAAAAATATTGAACAGATTGACCATTAGGGAATGTTATCTTTGAAAGATTCCCATAAATATCATAGTCATATGATGTTACTTTATTGTCATCACTAACTTTTGTACGATGACCTATAATGTCATATTCATATTGAATTTTCCGACCATTTGGATATGTTTTGGAAATTAATCTATTGAAATTATCATAACCATATTTTATTGAAACACCTCTTGCATCTGTTATTTCTTTGACATTTCCTTTATTGTCATATTGATAGCTCTTTGTTGAAATAGCATAAGTGCTTATAGAAGCTAAGGAAAATAATAAAAATAAAGCAAACTTCTTAAACATAATGCTATATTATTTGGTATAAAGTTCATCCCATTTATATGTGATTGATGGATAAACATTTGTTTTATTGTGAGAAATAAACACATCAGCAATACAAATTACATAAGTACAAAAAAATTCGCGAATACATGGCATATCTAATTGAATAGCTTCATGAATACCAGGGACATTACAAGATAACTTTCCCCAAGCACTTTTTTTTCCTGAATTTTTAGCTCTAACAATAAAATAAATTTTACTAATTTTATTTAATTCTTCTGTGATCAATTGAACAGGCTCCTTATCAGGTTCATTAAACAATTCAGCAACCTGCTGTTGAGTTAAGATATAAGTCTTAACTTCAATTTGTTTGGCATATTCCTTATTGGAAAATAATAGTTTTTTTGTCATCTCTGCTCTTAATATAAAAGGTGTAATTATTAACAAAATCAAAATTGGGATTATCCAAAATTTCATGAAGAACTCCTTTTTTCTTTAGTAATTAAAAAAGTAAGCTCTTTTCGCATTTTTTTTTCAAACAAAAAAGAAAATGTAAGCACAATCTCGAATATTAAAAAAAATACAGCTTAAGATAGATAACATTATTTTTTAGATTATTGATTATAAACAACTTCGGACGCGGTCGCAACCAACTCGCACTTTATCGATCATTGCTATGAAGATTAAGATCGTCTTCGAACAGCCTGTACCGCTTTATCAAAAATTAAGCTCTAAGATTAAGGAGTTAAAAACATTAGGAATGAGCGATATAGAAATAGAAAAGAAACTAAATATCAGCAAGACAACTGTTAAAAAAAGATCAAGTTTTTAAAAAGTTTGAAAACATTTTTATATTTTTCAATTCCTATCCGCATCGTTTTCGTAAATTTTGATCCGTCGATATTTTGTTTTTAATTTGTATCGCTTTAATAAAAAGAAAGTTCTAGAAATTTATCACTCTATTTTAAAATTTCATCAAAAACAATCGGCTTCCATACTCGACAAAGATCTGAATCATCACAAACCCTGCCAGAATAAATTCCCATAAATTTTGTTTGATAACCACCACTCAAAAAAAACTTACCGTCATTAGTATAAAAGCCTCCATTTAGTCTTAATATAACTGGTGATCCAGATAAACCTGGTCGACCGGAAGCATTAACACAAAACACAGGTTTTTCATCAATATCGACGTATGGTTCAGAACCAATAAAGCCAGTAATCCAATAAGGAAGAGATCCACCTGCTGTCTTTCCAAATGGAAAGCCAATAATAGAAACAGGCATAGCTGGAATAGGAATCATTTCGGTCTTTGCTAATTCCAGATCAAACTTATTTAGCTGAATTTGATCTACTTTCTCAATCGGTAATAAAACCACATCTACTTTATGTCCACTTGGATGTTCTAACCATTTTTTGCATTTTTTGTCTTCTTCATAAAGCTTAATTCTTACTGGAACCCATTCTAGCATGTTTGAAGAAGTTGATTTTTGATAATGCCATATTTCTAAAGCGTTTGGTATAGCACCTGTTTTGCTTAAAACTTCTCCCGTATCAGGATGTTTACCCATTACAACATGCCAATTTGTTGCAAGATAAAACTGTTCCTCTTTTGCTATAACAAATCCAGTAGCAGAACCTAATTTTTCCTCATTATAATATATATCAAGCAAGAGGCTAGTTGTACTTAAATAGTCTACCATTTTTTTAATTATTTTTTTACAATAAATTATCGAAAAAAATAAATAAAAAACAAGGATTTATTAAGTATTTAACGAAGGGAAAAACATTCACAGCATAGTGAAAGGGCTTAATGAAGACAAAATGCCGACCAAGAAAAATCATGCAGGAAGGCTGGGCAACCTCTACTGTTACAAGAATTCTAAAAAATAAAAAATATAGAGACCGTTGGGTTTGGAGAAAATGGAAAAATGTACGAGATCCTGTAACAGGTTAAATCAAGAAGATTGCCCGCCCTGAAAAAGAACAACTATAACTATTTAAAGAAGATCTTGTCATTATCGATCAGAATATTTGTAACAAAGCCCAACAAAAATAGAAAAACCTTGAAGGTGCAATGGCCCTTGCATAAAAAAACTACCAAAACGTCTAAACAGCCGTCAGGCTTATCTTAATAATATCCATTAAATAGAACATTAAAATGTCTATCCCTTTAAATAGTTTGACTTTTTTAAAAGTCGATGTCAATCTGATCCATTAATCTATTTTTAGGAATGGTTATATGCATATTTTTATCGATGAGGCTGGTAGAGGAATATCTGCAAAAAAAGAAGCTGTAACATGTGTAGCAGCCCTAGTAGTACCTGATTCCCAATTAGAGGAAATGTTTACTTAGTTTTTAAATATCGAAAATGAATATGGGCGTTTAATAAAGGGAAGAAAAATTAATCAAAAATTAAGAGACAAAATTCTTAGAGAACTCTTGAAATTTGATGTTTTTGTTGAGTGCACTGCTATTGATATGGACTTGCACCCGGCTGATGCAGTGACTGAGCACAAAAAGAACAGAGCCCTCTTTATTAGAGACAACCCAACAACTACTAATCCTTTCCTACAAAAAATAAAGTCTTCGTTCTCAAAAGAAATAATAAAAACTTCAAACCAACTGTATGTGCAAGCAAACCTTACATGGAACCTAGTAGAGCTGGTTCTACGACACGCGACAATTTATTATAGCCAAAAAAGACCAGAAGAGCTTGGATCTTTTCATTGGGTAATTGACCCAAAAGAAGCTGGTTGCATTACTCCTTACGAAAAACTTTGGACAGGATTGGTTCTTCCATATTTACAATGCAGCCCATCCATAATTTGTATAAAAGGTCATAACTATAGTCATCTAGAGAGATTTGCCTTTACGGATGCTGATATTAAATCTTTCCATACTGATTCAGGAAAAAAAATGTGTAAAGAAGATCTTCCTTTAAATCTTACAAAAATAATGACAGAACATCTCTCTTTTCCTGATGATAAAAATACCCCTGGCTTAAGGCTAGTCGATGTGATTGCTAATGCTATTTTTAAATGCTTAAATGGAGACTCTAATTTTAAAAAACATGAAAATATTGGGGCTCTTTTTTTTATACGAAAACCTCTCAACTGCATTAGCTTGCAATCGCTCGTTAACATTTCTAAAGCAAAGTGCCAGAATAGACCTTATCGGAAAACTTTACTGTCTATTGAGAAAGATAATAGGACTATTTGGCTCTCTAAGTAGTCGCAGCTAAAGATTTTTTTATATAAATAATTATTAATCTTTGCAACTCAAACTGTCTTCCATTGAAGATAAAAAATTTGTTCTTAATTTAAGATTTTTACATATAAATCTTTACCTTTTATTGATTTCAGACCAATCAAATAAATCATAAAAATATTCTCTTGCTAATTTTTCATAACCTCCAATTCTCTTTTGTATTGCTCTGTCTAAATATTTTTTATTCAACTGCACCAAATCATCTCTATCAAACATTCGATTTAACTTTAATATTATCTGTTTGGATTCAACTAAAACTAAATCTTTGTTTCTAGTATTAGGACTTGCCCTTCCCTCATATTTTAAATTAAAATTTTCAGCTACTTTTTTAAAACCGCCTAATTCATAAATAATGTTAACAAGGTTACCAAGTTTAAATTTCCTTAACTCTGAACAAGTTGGTAATATACTTTTATTATTTACAATTTCAAGATTGAATAATTTACTTTTTAAAAAATTTTCCTTTTGATTTATTGAAAGATTTACATCTAATCTTTCTGTAAATTTCACCCCAACTTTTTTATAAAAATTATTTAAATTTCCATCATATTTTTTAATAGCACCTCTCAATGCTGGATTTTTTTCTCTATATCTCTTTCAGATAGATTCCTCTCTTCCTCTTTACTAATTTCATAATAGGCCACTTTTCTATTCTCAAAAATACTCCAATATTTTTTCTGTTTTTGATTCATACAAATATTAAGTTTTTGGGAATAAAAGACACTACCCCCATTCCTAGAAATTGCAACTGATAAATCTATACTGCCCCCAATTAAGGCAAGCCTTTTTAATGGAGATTAACAATAGTTGTTGCTAACCCTCAGTTACTGAAAATCTCATGCAACAACATAGAGCAAATCAAATTAGTAAATACATTATGTTGGGTTAAAGAATATTCAGATAAAAAATAATTTTTATAAATAGACGAACTTTCCAAGTATTGCTTATTGACTTTTTAACCACTCGATAATTTCGATAATAGCATCCTCAGATTTAAAATTTTTTCTGTTTTTTAATTGACATAACCAAATCACCTTTACTTTCCATCCTATATCCTTAAGTTCTACTATACTTCGTCGATCCCGTTTTTCATTTTTTTCTAGCTTCTCTTTCCAAAAAGCTACGTTAGTTGACGGTAATTGACCATGCTTGCAATCGTGATTATGCCAAAAACAACCATGAATAAAAATGACGGCTTTATATTTAGGGAAAACAAGATCTGGGCATCCCGGTAAATTTTTATTATGAATTTTATATCGCAACCCTTTAGCAAATAATGCTTTTCTAATATTTACTTCCGGCTTCGTATTCTTGTTTTTTACAGATGCCATAACCCGACTTCGGGTTTTTTTATCAAATTTATCTGCCATAACTCATTTTTTAAATCTAATTTGTAAATTCAGCTTAATATATCTTTTCCCTTCGCGTTCATAAATTTGTCCAAATTTATGTCTAGTTGTGCTCGGTGTTTCAAATTTGGTATTCATAAAAAGAAATTTTCGAAACTTATCTCGATCATAGACATGATAACATGCTAATTCGCCATTTTCTTTAACTACAATATAACCTCCATGCGTTTCATAAGAACCATTCCATGGTTTAGAGGGCTGCATACCAAAAGCAACCGCTAATAAAAATTCTTGTATTTTGTACTCATAAAAATGTTTATGATTACCCATATTCAATGGATCGTTTTTTTCAACATGAAGCGTCAATTCTTGAACTGAAGTTTGAAGCCCCAGATAATAAACCTTTACCATTTCAGCAGCGATTTCGGGCATATGTGAATCGATCATCATTAAATTTTGACTAAAGGTTAGATCCTGAGTCCGAACAAACTTCAAATTTTCATTTTTTGTAAGAATTCGATTTAGCTCAATTTTTGCCTTCTCTTTGTTTTGACCTCCATCATTAACGATCTCAAATTCAAAGTTTGTCGCTCCAGATGCATTTAATAAAGTCGACATTCCTCCGATTTTAGATTTAATGCTAAACTCTCTTAAGGGCTTAGTACCTGTAAAGGGATCTTCAATTTTCAAAGAAATATCAGCTTTTTTTGAAGATGAAGATTTTATTTTTTTACAATGAAGCTCCTTCATAATCTCTTGAACATCAGCTATCTTAAAGGATCCTTTTGAACCAGCTCCTTCTTTAATCCTTTTTAAAATACCTGATAATTTTCCTGTGATTTGAAAAATCGGCATAACCGCTAATACTTTAGAATTCACTTTTATAACGATTTTATCTTGATTTTCATCAATTTCATAAATAAGTTCATTTGAGCCTTCTTGCCGAATAATACTTAAAACTTTTAAGAACGATTTGGGGATTAATGCAAGAGTCTCATCTGCTGAATATAGAACTTTATCCGATAATATTTTGAGAAAAGCATAAAATTCGCTCCATTCTCCTTTATTGGCACTCAATTGCATAATTATTTCTCTTACATTCATTAATTACATTTAGCATTGCCTCAGCAGTCATTCTTATAGGATCTACTGCAACACTATTACCTAATTGTTTAAGAGCCTGAGCTTCTGAAACGGGAAAGAAAAAATCATCAGGAAAACCCATCATTAATTTTGCTTCGTTTGAAGTAATATGATGAATTTCACCATTTACTAAATAGGTATCCCAATTCCTTCTATCATACAAGCCCGAGCCACGCCCACCAACTCGCAAAGTATACCCTATTTCCTTTGAACATTCCCCTTTAAATATTTCTTTCATAGTAATTTTTAGTGGAATAGGAGCAGGAAATTCAAAAGAATTAATATTTAAATCTTCCCTAAAACCCACAATGTAGATACGTGGTCTATGAGTAGGAAGACCATAATCTGAAGCTTTTACAATTTTATAAAAAATTGAATAATGTAATTCATTTTCCAAAATATTTCGTATTACTTCAAATGTTTTGCCGTTATCATGGTTTAGAAGATGCCGAACATTTTCTAAAAAAATTATTTTAGGTTGTTTTTCTTCTATTATTTTAGCAATTTCAAAAAAAAGAGTGCCTCTTATTTCAGAAAAACCTTTTTTAAATCCTGCTTGACTAAATGGCTGACAAGGAAATCCTGCGCATAAAATATCAACATCTTCAGGAATACTTTTTTGATTTTCTTCTAAAGTAATATCCCCTCTAAATAAATCATTTTCAAAAATATAAGGTGATTTTTTTTTGAAATTATATTCATAAGTTTTTCGTGCATTTTCATCCCACTCACTTGCATATACACATTCTCCGCCTAATTGATGAAGTGCAATGTGAAATCCACCTATACCTGCAAAAAGATCAATAAATGTAAAAGATTCATTTTGCTCATTTTTATAAGCCATTGCTTCTCCTAAAATTAAGTTAAATATAACAAAAACCAAAATATATATTTTCATAATACATTATAATTAATTTTTATATTTGTGAAAAATTTATTAAAAGACAAACTATTCATCTAAAAAATACCCAAAAGACTTTTTAAGCTTCTTAGCAATTTTTTCTAATGTCTCCAAGGATGGCAAGGATAATCCAGTCTCATACCTAGAAATGCTTTTCTGCATTATTCCAGTGGCTTCTGCTAGATCTGCCTGAGTCATATCAAGCTCTACCCTAGCTAGCTTTATTTTTTTTCCTAATTTTTTAGCATCCATATTTATTTCAAATATTTTATTGATATAATATACCTTTGTGGGTATATTTTGTGTTATTCAATGGTATAATTAATATATTTACAAATTAATCTTACCGCTGAGAAAAAATAAAAACAAGAGCTATGGCAAACTTAGTAACAAACATACCGGATCCTCAAGAAGATGACTTTCAGATCAGCCTTGACTGGAAGACAAATCCATCTTCTAAAAAATTACTCGATGCCATAGTTTCCATTCTTGCTGAAGAATACATAGAAACAGCAAAACAAAATCCCGATATTTTTAAAGAATAAGGAGCTTCTTATGAAAGTAGCCATTTATGCTCGATACTCATCCGAGAATCAAAGCGAAAAAAGTATAGATGATCAAATTCGTGTCTGTCAAAAATACATTGAAAATAACCGTTATACTTTCTCTGAAGAACATATTTTTACAGACGAAGCACTTTCCGGTTCTCTTCTACAAAGACCTGGCCTGCTAGCTTTAGAAAGAGCCATGGAAAACAAAGAATTCCAAGCAGTAGCAGTCGACGACTTGTCAAGACTTTCCCGTAGCAATCATCAAATGCTAACTCTTGTAAACAAATTCAATTTTCATCAAATAAAAATCATCTCCGTCTCAGATGGCATCGTTACAGATGACGAAAACTCCAAACTCGGCATTCATATCAGAGG
>CAYNVX010000067.1:0-8021 GCA_964400755.1 uncultured bacterium
ATGCTTAGCTGTATATTTTTTCAATTGGATGTTGCCTTTTTCATAGGTATTGTCATCTCAATTGTCTTTTATTTAAGAAGCGCTGCTATTCCCAATTTAGTGGAGTATAATTTTGATAGTTCAGGAAGGTTGATGGTCTTGTCATCTAAAAGAGATATTGTAAGAAGCATCAGAATTATCGGCCTTGCCGGTGAAATGTTCTTCGCTGCTGTAGACTTGGTTCAAAATACTATTTCTAAAATAATCAAGGATCCACATGTTAAGGTAATAATATTGCGCCTCAGGGGAGTATATCATGTTGATGCCTCAATGTGCCTCGCTATGCTGAGGTTAAATGATTATCTGAAATCCGAAGGTAAATATTTCTTGATCTCAGGCGTTACCGAAGAGGTCTATGATATCTTTTTTAAATCAGGCATTATTGAGAAGATTGGAGAAGAAAATATATTTTTATCTGATGAGACAAAACCCCAGCTATCTACTTGGAATGCTAACTTAAGAGCGGAAGAAATCATAAGAAGCTAAAAAAAATATTTTTTTAAACTTTGTTTTATGTAATTCTTTTCTTTTAAAAAAGGAGATTTTAATGCCAATAGAAGCTGTTCGGGTTAGTGTTGGAAATTTAAATTTATCTGAAAGAGGAGATAATAGATCAAGAGAAAGCAGACAAAGATTAGAAGATGTAAGAGCAAGGATATTTCCGATTAGAATTCCAACTGATGAAGAAGTACGAAATATGGCATCGCCTCCATTAGCTCCCCATCCATTATTTAGAAGAGTATAAAGATTATCTGAGGTATTTATCTTCTTTGGCAGGGTCATACTTGTATTCGACATTATCTATATTAATAGTCTGATAGACCCATTTATCATTGTTCTCTCTAAGGAGCCTGTCGCAGCCCATAATGTATCCTTTAAAAAAACCAAAGCGCTGCATGGCCAGCTGCATATATCTAGAACTGGTAGGTCTAAAATTGGATCTGGGGCCATCTACAGGAGAGAGGACCTTTTGATGAAAAAGAATTATCTTGTCGGCAACCTTGGTGAAAATAGAAGAAGAACTGTTTTCAGAGTTTTCTTTTATCTTATATTTTAGATCGGCATCTTTTCCCCAGGGCTCTTCAAATTTAATATTATTACTAAATAATATTACCGGAAAAAAAAAGATGAGAAATAAGAACTTTTTCATATTTAAAATCCATATTTTATCATAAAGAGGGGATATAACTTTTCATTTTGCATAATAGGCTTGGCCTTATCTTCATAAAGACGTTCATTATAGAATTTTGTCTCTTCTCCGGCCCCATATATTCCGCCAAAGTACCATCCCATTTCAAAACTTGTTGTAATAGCTCCGGCTGCAACATTGCCTTTATGAAAGAACTGATAGGCTGCACCGATAAATAATCCATTTAATAAAAAAGCGGTAAGAGCTGATTTTTTTTGACCAATATAAAGATATCCTGCGCCGGGACAGAGGGCATTTAAGAATTGAGCCTTGCCGACTGATTTTTTTTCACTTTCATAGTTTGAGACTAGATCTTTTGTATAGGAAGAGGGATATTTTTCATTTACTGTTTGAATAGCTGGAAGATCTGCATCAATAATAGCTTGGGATAATACAAGCTTTTCTTCAGTTTGAGGATAGGACTGATTTATCAGTTCTAATATCCTTTGCGTTTTTTCATTGTCGTTTAATTTGCTATAGCTTTCATAAAGAATAATCAGCAAATCTTCAAATGCAGGAAAAGATCTATCAACACGAGGAAGGTCGCTCATCTCAAAGCTTTTGGCAACATCTTCATACTTTTTGCCAAAATAGTAACATAATAAAATGTTATATTGGATTTGCTGTTTTCTAAAATTTTCTGAGTCAGGAAGTAAGAATTCCGCTCTTTTATATGTAAAAAGAGCCCGATAGAGATCATATTCCTGTGCAAATCTGGTAGCTATTGTAAATTCTTTTGCCCAGTCCTGTGTCTTTTCTTCATCACTCAAAGGCTTGAATGCTGTTGATAATTGTTTTACATGCTGCTCAGATATATTATAGCTAAGTTCAGGATTGATATCTGACATTTTGTAACATCCTGAAACAAACGATACTAAAATTAGTAAAAAGATAATTCTATTCATCTTCAAATGTCTTTAATAATTCAATGCTTTCATCATAATCTCTTTCTAGGGCAGGAGTTCCTGTCTGTTCCCTAAAGAAGTCTTCCTGCATTTCTGTAAGGTTTACCATATCTTTGTAGGAATTGATAATATGAGGTCTTAAGAAAATAACGACGTTGTCCCTTACATCAGAATTGTTGTTTTGAGAAAAAGCATATCCAATAAAAGGTAGGCCTCCAAGACATGGAATTCCTGATTTTGATCTTGTTTTGGTGCTGTCAACCATACCGCTTAATACTAAAAAGCTTTTGTTTGGTATATGCACAACTGTCGACATCTTTGTTTTCGATGTTTGTATACCCTGAACATTCCCAAAATTAACTTGTCCTATCTGATGGGTTTTTTCTAGTTCCAAGGTCAATGTTACAGTATCGGAATTGCCCATTACAGGTGTAATGGAAACCTCCATACCTATGTCACGATATTCCAAGTTAGTTGTGATTAATGTAGTATTGGTATTTGTCTGGTTTTGGATTTGCGATCCAATATATGGAATGTTGCTTCCAAAAAATATTGTTGAGGTCTTGCCGTCTTGCGCAATGATTTTTGGCGTCATTACTACAGTGCTTTCTGCATCTGTCTGCAAAGCCTGTAATAGTGAGCTCAAGGAAATAAAGGAAGTTCCCTTGTGCATTAGAATGTCGCCGATAATTCCTAAGTCAAAACCGCTTCCGAGGGGAACATCTGTTCCCACGGGTGTTCTTGTATTGCTGATCTGATTTACCGTATTTTGCCAGCCTGCTGTTGGGGAAGTGCCGGAAGCATCGGCAGGTTGGAAGTTGCCTGTTCCGCCGGCTGCTTTATTCTTGTATTGGAATTTACCGCCCCAGTCTAAACCGAAGTTTAATGTGTTGGTAAAGGAGGTTTCAATGACAAGCATCTCAATAAATACCTGTTTTAGAGGAACGTCTAAATTTCTGATTAGCTCTTTTAACCTTTCAATAGTGTCACTGTCGCCGGAACAAAGAAGGGAGTTCGTCATTTTTATCCATTGAATCGAATTTATCGACTTGATGAGTTTCGAAGGAGGTGTCTCTTGATCAGCTGAAGGACTTATTAAATCTTGAGCTATCTGTTTTAAAGCTTCCTGTATTTCATCACCTTTGTGATATTGAAGCTTGTATACCAAAAATCCTAAGTCATCAAGAGGAGAAAGAGACTGAACAACTTTTTCTCCATTATCACCTTTGCCGGGAACATCAAAAGTTACTAATAATACTTTAATCTCTTCAATTGAACTTTCTGTTCCGGTAAAGACTAGCGAATTTGTGTTTTCTGACCAGTTCATCGATTCTATCGCATCATATAAATATGGATTTTCAAGACCTGTAACTTTAAGGTGTTCTGCAAAGTCAAATAGAATTTTTTCTATATCAGGACCGGCTAAATATTTAGGTTTGTATACATAATATGTAGTAGGGCCTTCTTCTTTAGTATCTATAGCTATGTCAAATTTAGGAACTAAGTTCTGGATCTTTTCTAAAGAGTCATTATTCCCTGTAAATACTAAAGAATTTGTGTCCTGAACATATTTTACTGTCTTTAATGCTATGATAAAGTCTTTGTCGTTTCCTCCAAATTTATCAAGATCGGCAGCTACTGATTTTAATGAGGATATTAATTGCTTTGGAGAGGCATTTTGTATTTTGTAAATAAAGAAACTTGTTTTTCCAACATGCTGTATAGCCTGTTTGGAGGTGGCAACGTCTATAGAAGTTAGTAATTCTTTTATTTTGTTCAATGTTGCTTCATTTCCGGTAAAAACAAGTGAATTTGTTGATGAAACATATTTGATATTATTTAAAGTTGTTAATATGTTTGCATCTGCAAGTTTTGCATCTACCAAATTTTTTGCTATATCTTTCAAGGAATCTTCCAGATCTTGCGCAGTTAAATGTTTTGGAGTATACATGAAAAATTCATTGTTATATGACATTTTATCTGATGCAAATGGTTTAGCAATGTCATATTTGGCTATTATTTCTTTTGCTTCTTCAATGCCTTTTGCATTTCCGGTTAGCAAAATTGAATTTGTTTCTTTTATCCAATAAGCATTTTCTATTACATCTAAAAGATTATCATTTTTTACACCTTGCTCTTTTAGTTGTGCTGCTAATTTTTCTAAATCCTCTTCAATGGTTTCTCCTGAAGCGTTTTGCAGCTTGTATAAGAAATATCCTGTCTCTAAAGATTGTTTTTCAGAGGTTGGTATGTCATATTTGGCAATTATCCCTTTTGCCTCTTCAATACCTTTGTCTGGACCTGTAAGCAGTATTGAATTTGTCTGCTCTTCCCATTTGTCATTATCTATCACATATAAAAGATCGCTCTTGGTAACGCCTTTCTTTCTTAATTGATCGGCTAGTTTTGCTAAATCTTTTTCTATAGTGCTTCCGGATACATTCACCAGCTTATATAAAAAATATCCTGTTTCTGTTTGTTTAGCATGAAGAGTTGCGCTTGTTTCTGTATCTAAAGCTTGTAATATTGTCTGCAATTTTACAATAGAAGCTTCAGAACCTCTAAACAAAATAGAATTTGTGTCTAAAATTTTTAAAGTCTTGATTGTGTCAATTAAGGCTTTGTCCGAATTTTTAGTTTCTTCTAAATGATTGGCGATTACATCTAATGAACTTTTTAAATCATCCGAATGTACATATTTGGCTTTATATAAAAATAGATCTTGGCCACCTGTATGTTCCATTCCATCTAATGTACCTAAAAGAGCAAGAGCTTTATTTGCCAGCTTTGGTGTCGATACAATAAATAAAGTGTCTGTTGAATCTTGTAGAGTTACAATAAATGGAGAACCTTCTGTTAAAGGGGATATTATTTGCTGTAACAAGCTAATTAGCGTAATCGGATGATTCGAAAGCACTTTATATTGTTCGATGATAAGGGGATTTTCACTTGTCTCCAATTGATCGATCAACTGAGCAATCTTTTTTATGTTCGGCGTAATATCTGAAATTATTAGCTGTCTGTTGCTTGGATAGGCCTCAATAATCGCATCTGTTGAGATCATCGGTCTAATTATTGTAGAGATAGATTCTATATTAGTGTTTTTTAATGTAAAAACGCTTGTAACTATGGGTGCTGTTTCATTATTTAAGTCTTTATTAGCAAGAGTTGCTACTTCTTTGACATTGTTGCTTTTTGAAATAATTAAATTGCTGTTTTCTTCAACTATATAAAAACCATTGATTCTTAATATTTGTATAAGCGTCGACATGACATGTTCTTGAGTAATAGGCTCTTTAGAAACAACTGTAACGTTAAATTTTAGATCACTGTCATTGTAGATGAAATTAACATTGCAGATCTTACTGACAAATCCTAAATACTCGATTATTGCTACATTGTCATAGTTAATAGTATAGACATCTTCTTTAGAAACTGATTGTACATCGGGTGTAATATCATGTTTGCTTTCTTTTGCAGCAGCAGATGAGAATAAAGTTGCAAAGAGCAAAACTATGCAAGCATTTTTAATAACTTTTTTAAGTTTCATAATTTGGTCGACCCTATCCAAATAAGGGAGATATTTACCATATGCCCTCTATATATGAATCGTAAAATACTGGACAAATTAATGCAAATGTTTCTATACAATCCGGAAAAGATTTTTTATTTAAATTTTTTATTACTATTTTTTTAATATTATCTATGCTCATTATTTTAATATTTATACTTTATAAAAGCCTTTTAGAAGTTCTTTTGAGGGCATTTCTATATTAAAGTTTTCTTTGTATGCAAACAACTGCTGAAGGTTCGTTATGGCTGTTTGTGCTTAATGTTTTTATGCTCGTTAATATTTTTTCAGCTTGGGTTTTGCATGAAAAAAGATAATTATCAGAAATTATCTGTTTTAATGCATCTTGTTTTTTTATTAAAAGCTGTGACTTTGAAGTATGTAGAATCAACCTGTCGCCAACATTCCAATTTGTTGATGTTTCTACTATTGATGTATTAGCATCTTTGCCTAAAAGAAGATTAGGCGTGCTTAAGTTTGTTAGTTTTTGGGTTTCTTCCGGAATATGCCATAACTTGTTATTGCCGCATGAGGCAAAGCTTAATTGGTCCTGATCAAAATTTAATAGTAAAAAGCTTACTGTAAAGTTTTGATGCATAGGATCTTTTGATAAAACATGATTTATGGAATTTAAAAATCGTACGGGATGGATCTCATTTGTTTTCTTAACTTCATCGAGGATCATCCTAATCATACCTCTTAAAATCGAAACATAGACAAAAGATTCAATACTTGAATTTTCAGGTTCTGCTAATACTACTGCATAATTGTTATGGGTAAGCTGTAGAAAGTCTAAATAAATACTGGTTAATGAAGAGCCTTCTATAGAGGCTGTACCAATATCCATCCGCGGCCAATTTGGACCGCTTTTTGGTAAAAGCAGGCCCTGCATCCTAGAAAAAGCATCAAATATTTCATCAAATTGCTCATCTTCAGATTTTTCTTTTTCATCTTGGTGCACTTTTATATATTCTGATATGTCAGTTATCAAATCGACAATGTTTTGATATCTTTCCTCTACTTTTATTTTTAAAGCTTTATCAATAATTTTTCTTAAGCCTTTTGGAAGAAGTGATAGATGAATAATTCCATGACTTAATCTTCCCAAGACAAGCTCGTAAATGATTATTCCCAAAGAAAAAATGTCAGAAGGATAGCTGACGATAGAAGGATCTTCTTTTTGTTCAGGGCTCATATATACCGGTGTGCCCATTATCCTTGAAACGCTTGTAATTCTTTCATTTCCGGAAGGTTTGTTTAATTGAGCTATGCCAAAATCTATGACTTTAATTTCTCCGGTTTCAGTAATTAATATGTTCTCAGGTTTTAAATCACGATGAATAACTCCATGTGAATGAAGATGAGAAAGGGCATAGCAGACTTGTAATACTATTTCTAAAGCTTTTTTTTGTGATAAGGATTTTTGTTGGATGAATTGTCTTAATGATACGCCCTGGATAAATTCCATAGCAATGTAAAGACCTTCTTCCCATGTCCCTTGGCCATATAATTTTATTATGTTCGGATGGTTTGATAACTGGATAATTTCCGCTTCTTTTAAAAACCTTTCCAGAATCTCTTTGTTTTTTACATATTTGGGAGAAAGGACTTTTATGAGAATCGGTCTTTTAATTTGAGGGTGGGATGCTAAATATAAAATGCTCATCCCTCCTTTTTTATAAAGGCTCTCTATCCTATATGGACCTATTTGTGTGGGACATGCAAAAGGCTCTTTTTCATTTTTTATTTGGATGTTTGGTAAAGTGGGCTGATCGCTGATTTTTTTCTCTAACATAAAAAAGCATACCAAAGGTTATTTTTTATTAATTACTATAGAATAAAATAAAAATAGATTTTTTTAACCTATTTCTAAAATTCTTACACCTAGGGCATCGCCTAAATTTACCAGTTCGGCTCTTGCTATCTTTTGATTGTTAACACAAAGGTTAACTCCTTGCTCCGGTAGGACCGGCAGGTCTAGGATATTGCCGGGCTGAAGTTTTTTTAGTTTGTCCAGGCTCATTTTAAAACGGGCTATCTCTACAGTAATATTTATTGGCATCTCTTCTATGGAGGCTAAGGTAGATTCTTGAGGAGCTGCTTCAATGTTTTCTTCATTTATCATGTTTTCTTCAGTTTCTTTATTTTCCATAATTATCTCTTCCTCTGGGTAAAGGGCATAATCTGTTAATTTTAATTTATCTTGATGTAATTTGGCTATAAATAAAGGTTTGTTTTTTATATTTATTATGAAATGACCTTTTTTTGTTTTTGGATTGAAATAGGCTTTGTCTAAAATAATAAAATCTCCTATGTT
>CAYNVX010000068.1:0-8006 GCA_964400755.1 uncultured bacterium
TTCATTACCTTGCCTTAATATATTAAGTGCCTTTTTGACATGTTCCGTCCATCCCTCAAAATATTTATTATATTCTTCACCAACTATCTCTAAATATTTCGACCATGAGATCAATGGATCAATTGCAGGATATCTTCTTGCATCCGATCTTTCTCTTGAAAGGCCCCAAAATGTTCCTACAACAGCTAAGGTTGCTTGTGTTACCGGCTCTTCAAAGTTTCCGCCGGCAGGAGAGACAGCTCCACCAATTGTTAAAGAACCATATTTGTTGTTTTTAAGCTGTATCAACCCCGCTCTTTCATAAAAAGCTGCGATCCTAGAAGAAAGATAAGCTGGAAAAGCTTCCTCTCCAGGTATCTCTTCCAATCTTCCTGACATCTCTCTCATCGCCTGAGCCCATCTGGATGTTGAATCTGCCAAAACCAAAACATTTAACCCCATCTGCCTATAATATTCAGCAATTGTTACACCCATATATACAGATGCTTCCCTAGCTGAGACAGGCATAGAAGAAGTGTTGCAAATAATTACAGTTCTATTAATCAAAGGCTCTTTAGTTCTAGCATCTGTTAAGTGAGGAAATTCTCTTAATATCTCTACAACTTCGCCAGCTCTTTCTCCACAAGCCGCAACAATTACAATGTCTACATCGGAATATTTTGCCAAATGATGCTGTAAAACAGTTTTTCCGGCTCCAAATGGTCCTGGAGAACAGAATGTCCCCCCTTTTAACACTGGAAAAGGTGTATCCAAAATACGCAGTCCAGTTCTCATAGCATTAGTTAAACTTGTTCTTTTTCCTTCTACCAAAGCAGTTTTTACAGGCCACTTCTGCAGCATTGATATCTCATATTCCTTATCATTATCATCTTTGACTTTTGCTATTACAGTCTCAATATTATAAGAGCCGGGACCGCTAACCCAAGTTACTTGGTACTCTCCTCTCATTTTAAACGGAAGCATAATATGATGATGAAAAAGACCTTCCATAACAACACCAAAGCTATCGCCTCTTTTTAAGCTATCGCCAACTTTAGCCAATGGAGTATAGTCCCATTTTTTCTCTCTATCCAAAGGTGGTATATATAGTCCCCGCGACAAGAAAAGCCCTGCTACTTGAGCTTCTTTTTCTAATGGATTCTGCAGCCCGTCAAAAATAGAGGTTAATAGTCCCGGCCCTAGTTCAGCTTCTAAAAGATGACCTGAAAATTTAACAGGAGAATTTAACTTAACTCCCTTTGTATCTTCAAAGACCTGAACTTTTGCAACATTATCGGAAATTTCAATTACTTCTGCTGCAAAGGAATGATCTTTTACATTTATAAATAATACTTCCCCCTGGCAGATGTTCCCATCAAACTCTACATGAAGCAGGTTGCCAAAAGCTCTAATTACTGTTCCTGTTGCATGAACATTATCTTTTTTATCCATTTTTATATTTTCCCTATATTAGTGACTCTACGGTAGCTTTTCCTTTATTTTCATCTAATGAGGCATAATCCTCTACGATCATTAATTTAGCGAGATAACCTAAAATATAGTCTATTGTAAAAGGCTTGAATTCCGTCATCTCTTCCATTTTTTTAAATCGATATTCTAGTAGCACCCGATGAAGATCTTTTGGATTTGTAACATTTTCATCATATAACCTTTTTAAATCAGAATATTCATCCGGCACTTCTATTGAATCTGCATCTTTTTGCGCTAAAAGATAGACAATAAGGTCATCATATTGATCTTCAAATTGGAGCTCCCGAGAGAGGTCTTTTTTTAATCTTTTAGCTCTTAGAGCTGTTAATAATAATCTATAATCTCTTTCAAACTTGAAACAATAATGCAAAAAACCTTCGTTTTGATTTACTTCGTTATAAAAAAACTTAGCTTTTAATTGAGGAAAGTTCTTGATACGATCTTCATTATTATTATATTTTTCTAAAAATTCATAAACATATTCAGGAAGTATATCCTGTATCAACAAAGTATCTTCCAGCTCTTTCGCATTTAAGTTCCCTCTTGGATCAATCTCTCGATGTTCCCAAAGAAGTCTAAGATTTTTAATATCTATATAACTTTTTAAAATAATATTCTTTTGATAATCACCCTTAGACAAATTAAGCTTCAACATCCCCTGCATTTCATAAAATGAAATCTCAGGCCTCTCTCCTATTGTGATTACTGGAAGTGAACATCCTAAAAAATAATATTTATTCATAATTTTTATATTTTAAAAATTCTTTCTCTAAAATCTTTTCTTATATAACCGGCTATCAACTCTTTAATAGCTTCGTCTGACATATCTATAGTAATCTGCAAATCATGTAATTTAACTTTCACGCCAGCGTGAAAATTATCCAAAACAACTTCTTTTTCTCTTAATTTTTCCAAGATCTCTTTGCTTAAAAATGCATTAATAGCCTTGCTATCAACTTTTTTGGGAATATAGGCAGAAAGGTCTACATCCATACCTTCTTCTTCTATTGCATCAATAATAACTATAAGCAATTTGGAGATGATCTGCGGATCGGAAGCTTCTTTATTAATTATTTCCTGCAAATTTTTATTGAACAGCTGATTTTCTATTTTCTGTTTCAAATCCTCAAAGCCCTGCTTTGCCGCTAAATTTAATGCCGAATCAAATATCCTTCTTTCATGCTCAATGTTCTTTTTAGCTTCTTCTATAATATTTTGAGCATCTTTATGAGCCTGCTTTATTATCTCTTCTTTTTGTAGCTTTGCGTTTTCTATTATCTCGTTTGCTTGCTGTTTTGCAGGATCTAAAGTCTCTTTTTTTAACAAATCACAGATCTTTTGAATCTTGTCTTTTCCTGTATCTACCTCTTTCATAATAAGTATCCTTACATTTCTTGCTAATTTTACGCCATTTTACACCTAGAGGTCTTTTAAGTAAAACTGACAAAAAAAGGTTATAAAAATAATTCAAAATAATTCTTAGCTCTTCTATATTTTTTATTTACACAAATATGAGGCCATAGTGAAAAAAGTTATATTTTCTCTTTTAATCTTTTCTACGAGCTTTCTTTCTCTTTTTGCAAATGAAGAAGAAATAGTTTCTGAACCAAAAACTGAGCCAAAAGCTGCTATAGAAAGCAAAAATTCAGCTCAAGCGATTGCCTGGACAGCTTTTGGAATAGGTTTACTTATAGCTGTTGGAATAGTTGTGGCTATCACTGTCAGCAAGGAAAAATAATTTACAGAAACATGCTAATATGCAATAAATATAATAATTTTTTTTATAACCTAGAAAGGACAACATGAAAAAAGCTATATCTCTTTTTTTAGTTTTTTCAATTTTTAGCTTATCTTCAATATTTGCCGATGGCAATGAATCCGAAAAAATACCCACTCCTCTAACTACACAATCAAGAGCCAAAGCAGCTTCCGCTGGTTCTAGCAGTGCTGTTTCTATGTCTATGGTTGTATGGGGAATAGTCGGTGCGGTCGGGATCGCAGCACTTGCAATAGCTATCCATCATAGCACTAGCCATTCTTAATTAAGAGGTTAAGAAAAACTTGCTAGAAAATTTGAAATCATCGCAACAAACTTAAAATGTTTTTCAGCTTGATAAACATTACTGCATACAGAAAAGTAATCCCGCCAAACACTATGAAAATATAAAGCTTCCAAAAAATGAAAAATCTTTCTTTGGGGAAAAGCCCCTTTTAAAACTTCGCAATTTAAAAAAAGGTCTGTAAATCCTTTCAAATCCTTATTTTCTAACAAATAATAACCTTGGATAATCTTTGTAAAGACCTCATTGGGATATCTCTTTTTAATCTTTTTAAAAGTCTCTTTGGCATCATCAAAATATTCATATGAACGAAGGGCATGAAAATAAGTTACTGCCGCCCAAAGGCTTTTAGGATTATTTTTATGTACTTCTAAAAATTCATCCAAAATTTTAGGACCTTTTAATAAAAAATCTTTTTCTAAAGCTTTTAAATGTGCAATTTTTTCATTGTCCATCTGAAAAATTGTTTTGGGACGGTTGTCAAAAACAATTACTACCTTCCCCTTATTTATCCCTTCATTCCACGTACAATCTATTTCAAGCTTCATTTTTCTAATGTCATTTATTTTATAATTTGCAAAATTATACATGTTTTAAATAAAAAATTAAACAGATATTTATTATGAAAACTATTATTTTTTTTCTATTGTTTTTTTCCTTTTCACATCTTTTTTCACTTGAGAAATATTGTATTTTTACACCACCTTCCAATTGGACAAGCGTCTTACCTGAAAAACATTCGGAATATGTTAAGATAGGTTTTCTAAAAAAAAGCAAAAAAACATTCAAGCCCTCTATTAACTTAGCTGTTGAAAAAACAGAGACAACCCTCGAAGAATATATTAAAGCCGTTAAAGAAATTCATCAAAGCCAAAGTAATTCAATAATAAAAGATTTAGGCTTCATCAAAACAAAATCTGAAAAAGCCTATTTACTTGAAATTAGAACAAAGACCTCTTTTGAAGATATCATTATGCTCCAGCTTATAACTGCAACAGATGGTCATGTTTTTGTATTAACAGGAGCTTCTTCCAAAGATGAATACTTAACAGTATATCAAGAATTTTTAGAAGCCTTTAATTCCTTAAATATTTCAAATAACATCTTCAGCTTAATTGAAAATGAAAAAATACAAAGAACTCTTCAAGAAAAATATGATCTTTGTCTTAAAAGCTCCATTAATGGTTCAAAAAAAATAGAGAAAGAAGAAATTAAGAAATTACACAAATTTATAGAAAAGAACCTTCCCGGCATAAACCCCTACTTTCAAATAGAGCTTTTTCAAAAATTATCTACTGATATAAAAGAAAAAGCTAAAGATAAACTATGAAAATATGTTATAAATATAAATCAAAAAATATTAAGGGATAAATAGATGAAAAAGTCATTTATTATTATCACAACAGCTTTTAGTTTTTTATTAAGCTCAAATATATCGGCTGAACCTCAAGAAGTTGCAAAAGCTTCTGAAGCATCGACAAATGCTGCAAGAAATGAAAAATGGAAAAAATGGGGCATTGCTATAGGAACTATACTAATAGCAGCAACTGGAATCACTATTATAGCTGTAAACAAAGGAACTCCTGCTAAACAACAACACTAATGTTCAGGTCAACGCTGTTATTTATTATTTTGGCTACATCATGTATGCACATAAATGAAAAATGGCAGATGGATAGTATTACCGCTTCTAATGAAGAGTTTAATTCCAAAAAGCTATATTCTTTTAGCGAAAATAGCTATTTGTCACTTTCGATAGAATTCTTAAATTATAATGGCCAAATTAATTCTTACTTAAATGTTTTTTCTAACAAGATCCCTTCTTCAATTTATCCGGACAAAGCTCAGGTCCAAATAGTTATTGATAATATTAGATATCAATTTTATGAAAAGCTTCTTTTGGGCCATCAGAAAATCTCCCTTTGCGAGAGTACATCAAACTTAATAATAAAGGCTCTTTTAGAAAACAAGAGTGTTGAAATCGTCTTAGATGGATTTTCTAATACAATTTCACCAGAAGATTTTTTAAAAAATTATAAAAAGCTAAATCAGAAAAATAACATTTTTGATAAGCTGATTAGTTCATTAAATCTATAAAAAAGGATGAAAGCATGAATACAAAACAAGCAGTTGCAACACAATTAGACCAATTAAAAGAAATGACAACTATTGTTGCTGATACTGGTGATTTTCAATCAATGGCCATCTACAAACCTACTGATGCTACAACTAACCCTTCATTAATACTGAAAGCTTGTTTAGACCCTAAATTTAAACATTTAATAGACAAAGCTATCTATGCAACTCAATCTATCCCTTCAAATGAAAGATTATCTCAAACAATTGATAAGATCTTTGTTAATTTCGGATTAGAGATCTTAAAAATAGTTCCGGGAAGAGTATCTATTGAAGTAGATGCAAGGTTATCTTTTGATAAAGAAAAAAGTATAGAAAAAGCTCGTCATATCATTTCTCTTTTTGAAGAACATAATATACCTAGAGAAAGGATTTTAATAAAACTTGCATCAACCTGGGAAGGGATAGAAGCTGCTAAAGTCTTAGAAAAAGAAAATATCCATTGTAACATGACATTGTTATTTGATTTAAGCCAAGCTATAGCTTGTGCTCTAGCCAACGTTACCTTGATCTCTCCATTTGTTGGAAGGATCCTAGACTGGTATAAAAAGTTCGAAAACAAAAATAGCTACCCAGCTAATGAAGATCCAGGAGTTGTTTCTGTAACTAATATCTTCCATTATTACAAAAAATTTGGCTATAAAACTGAAATAATGGGAGCCAGCTTTAGAAACATTGAGGAAATAATAGAACTTGCAGGCTGTGATTTATTGACTATTTCACCAAATCTATTAGAAGAACTTAAACAGTCTGATAAGCCTATTGTTAAAAAACTAGATAATACCCTTTCTAAAGATCTAGGAATCGATAAAATTGATTTAGATGAGAAATCCTTCAGATACATGCTAAACATGAGCGCTATGGCCACAGAAAAGCTCTCTGACGGCATTAGGCTCTTTGTAAAAGACCTTGTTAAACTTGAGACAATAATCCAAGAATTGATTTAACCTTAAATAACAACAAATCTCCTGCCTTTAGGTGGGAGATGAAAAGATGTTAATCCGATAGTTGACATTTTTTTCCTTATTTATAAAAAGAAATAGAAAATAGTATTTCTATTTTCTATTTCTTTCCATCTTCAATATTTATTAAAGATCAAGGTGGATAAGATCCACCTTGATTGATTCTAATTATTCCCAAGTCTGTCCGAAATCTGATGAAGTCGTTACTTGAAATACCCTTCTATCATTTTCATCTTTTAACCACCCTAATACTATTTTTCCATCATCGTTTACTTGAAAACTATGATCATAAATATCAAAAAATCCTTTTGATATATTAGAAATAGAATTCCATGTCTTCCCATAATCAGAAGAAAATCTTCCTTGTATGTTTCCTGTCATTTCTCTTCTATTTACAGCTTTCCATAACACCAACACATTACCATTAAAATTAGAATATATTGACGGGCCAAAGCAATCATGATTTTTTTCAGAAATAATAATAGGATCAGACCAAGAATCCCCTAAATTATCAGACATAGCAATTTTTATATAATCGCCTGTATCATATTCACCACTTTCTTCAGTCCAAGCAACATATATTGTACTTGCAAAATCATTAGATACCTTTACTGTACTAAAACAACTATCTTTCTTTAAATCTGATATTACTTTAGGTTCAGACCAGGTACTATTTTCTTTAGATTTATAGGAATACTTAAGCGAAACTAAATCATTTCTATCAATATAAACCCAAGAAATAAATCCGTTTCCCTTCTCATCAATAGCATTATCAAATTCATAAACAGAATTATCCGTTTTAATTTTGGATAATTCTGTCCAATGTTTCCCGAAATCATTTGATATTGAAGAAACTAAAAAATGCCAATAATTATTGTTTTCATTTTTATAATATTCAACCCAACTAATTATTGCTTGTCCAAAATCGTTCATCTTAATTGTAGGTTTAAAAATAGTATTACTTGTAAATGTCTTTTTAAATTCCCAAGTTTTACCAAAATCATTTGATTGATATAATTCAATATAAGAAATATTACGATAAGGATTAAATGAAAGATCTTGTTTTGTAACAACTATTATTATTTTATCATCTACGCTTGAAATGTCATAAATAGAAATTTTTTCATCTGTAACAGAACTATCAAATTCCCACGATTTTCCAAAATCATATGATCTTGCTATTTTTAAATATTCGTCCAATCCTTTCCAAGCACAAATAATATCACCCTTGTTATTAATATTAACTCTTGGCCAATGTGCATCTTCATTAAATTTATATTGTATTAATACTTTTTGTTCGCTCCAAGAATGGCCAAAATCTAAAGATGTTGCATATTTTATTTTGAAGGTATTAATACAATATAAATTTAATGAAGAT
>CAYNVX010000069.1:0-7916 GCA_964400755.1 uncultured bacterium
GGAACCTAAAAACCGGTTATCTCCTCTTCGCCAATGTTGGAAAGGCTTTTTAAGCCGGCAGCACCGCTCCTTCTACCTCAGAGCTTTTAACCACCGGCGACAGAGCGAGGGACTTGAGGAGCATCCCAGGGTGTCGTGACCAATCCAACGTAGTCCTCGAAAGACTTAGGCTAGTCAATTAGAGCTTTTTTTCAAGCTCCCGCCTTTAGGCATGGAGAAATTGACCTATCTCATCCTGATATTTGTATTATGAGCATAATTTTGCAAAAGAGAAATAGCAGTATTAGGACATTCTGAGATGATATTCATTAAATTTGTTTTACTTAAGGTAAGAAGAGCTGCATTTTTATCGCAAACTGCAATATAGGCTCTTGGCTTTTCATTGAAAAGGGCCTCATCGCCAAAAAAATCACCTTTGAAAAGTTGCTTGATCAGAATATTGTTAGTATCATAAAGATTAACAATACCTTCGATAATAAAATACATTCTTGTAGCAATTTGATTAATATCGAAGATCTTTTCATTTTTATCATATAAATCGAAATTCATCTTATCGGCAATAGCGATTAAAAGATCCAAGTCAAGATCATTAAAGATAGAGACTTTTTTCAAAAAGAAAGCTTTTTCTATTAAACTTAACTGTTTCATGATTCTAATAACTCATAGGTTAAATGATGAAAAGCTTCATCATTGCTTTTAATTTGTTCTCTTAAGGAATGTTTCCAGTCCGGCATACTTAATTTAGCCTTTAGGTGGACAGCGATAATTTTATCAAAGAATGAGGATGATTTTTCAAGCTTGTTGAGCAAAGCTTCTAAAGAGAGATAGGAGCTTTCTTTAATAAGCTTATGATAAGCTTCTATTCGATATTCATAAGGCAGATCATCTATTAGCGGTCTTACCAGCTTGAAAATGGCTTCATCGCAATTTTTTTCTAATGTTTCAATAGCATGAGCGTGTGCTTTAGGATTTTTGCTGTGTAGTGTTCTGACGATTAGATCGCAATCTTCAATTGGGCTGGTAGCTCCAATAAGATGAATGATAAAGTCTATTACTGATTGAAAACCTGATAAAAGGGCATTTTCCAATAAGCTTAAATCATATAATGGGTAATGTTTTTGGATTGTATTACCATAATAGAAATAGAAGTAGGCCTTTTCGATTTCTATTGAAATAATATCATCTAGGTTAGCTTTTAGCTGAGCCAGGGAGAGGTTACCCAAGATCTTAGCAGCAAGAATCCTTCCTCTTTCATGAATGGATATATCTTTTGTAATAGTGAGTAAGATAGGGACTGTTTTAAGGCCGATTTTAGTGATAATTCTTTCAGTCATCCTTCTTTCATTTGGGCGGAAGTGGTTGGAGAGCAAAATGATTTCTTTGACGACAGAGGAATCTCCTATGTTTCCTAAAGATTTTAGCAAGTTCAATCTAAAGGAATTGTCGCTGCAGTTCTTTAGTTCTTCAATAATTTTGCCAAGATGAATGTTATCTGTCTGATCAGTGATTTTTGATAAAGAGTCTGCAGCCTTTTGTTTAATTTTTAAATTGCTGCTTGAAAGATATTTTAAAACTTTTTCGATAGATTCATTTGAAGTGTCCTTGCTTAATATTTCAAGTCCCATACATATTTCATTTTCATCATTGAATTGAAAAAGTAAATCTGTTTCTTTATTAGCAATAGTTCTGTTTAAAGAAGCATTGGGTAAAGATTTATTTGCATATGAATTTTTTAGAGTTATGATGGCGGAAGCTCTTTCATATAGATCCAGGCTGTCTAGATCTTTATGAACTTTTTCAGGATGTAAAAGTCCGCATTTTCCTAAATATAGACTGCAATGTTTTAATAGTTCGTTATTTTCAGAGAATTCAATCCAATTATCGATCATATCAATAATTTTCGGTTCATTATTAAAACTGCTATTTTCTAAAATTTTTAAGATTTTAATTTTTTCAAGAAAATTAAAGCTATTAAATCTTTCTATTAAAAGATCAAGTAAAGAAGGGTCGTTAAAAGATAAAAGGGTATCACAAGTTAAAAGCTGGAGTGAGTTATCAGCGCTGTTCAGTCCTTTTATTAAGTCATTTTTAATTTCTAATTGTTCTTTTTTATTGCATTTAGCAAGCCAGTCCCTGATTTTTCTTTCAAAGTGAATAGCATTTTGTTTTAGGTTGATAAAGATTGATTTTGGATAAAAGTATCTGACAAATATTGAGACGGCTAAAAAAATAAAAGCTAGAACTAGACCAAACCATTTATTATTATTAGAGCGTACAAAAAATAAAATTATCGAGCTGAAAAGCATCCCGATAGGTTCAAAAAAAGAATCATTTATTATTCTAACGGCACCTCTTAATTTAGCGGGAGCGGCAGTGATTAACAGGTTAAAATTGTTGTCTTCCAGAGTATATAAGATTCCTTCAACGGCAATAACAGCAAGAACAGCAATAAACAACATATTATAAGCAACCCATTCGGAATAGACTATCATGAAGAAAAGAGGAGGAAGCAAGATCATATTGCCGAGCCCAACTTTTCTTATTAACCCTCTATAAAAAAACATGCCGAAAATAATATTTCCTGCAGCTATGAAGGCTTTGCATTTAGCCAAGAATTCCGTTACGGAATCAGCTCTTAAGTTATTAGACACATGTGTAAAGATTGTTCCAAAAGTGTCCATATAATTGAATTCGGTAAATGTCTTTAAGACCTGAATGGTCAAGCTCATCCCAATTAATGAGATGGCAAAGGGTGATTTATAAAATAATTCTAATATAGATCTAATGCTTTTTTTGCCTCCGGAAAAAAAATCTTCAGAGGTATCATCGTCAAGCTTTGGGATATTTTTAGTAATTTTTCTGATCTCATAAATTGAATAGGTCAATGTCAGGCATATTAAACCGTAAAGGAAAGAAGGTCCCAATTTATCATAAGTTAAATTAATTATTGTACCGGAGATCATAAACCCTAGAAAATATCCGGCGTTATATATTCCATACATTCTTTTAGCATCCTGAAGGTCATGATATTGATCTGCAAAGGTCCAAAAACAGGCAAGCAGGGCGGGCTCTAAAGAATAAGAAATTATTTGAAGAAAAAACCAAAACCAGCGTTGATGCCCATGCAAAAAGGAAAAGGAAATAATCATATAAAAAACAATGGCGATGCTCATGATAGTGGTCATTATTCGATAAGGCGTAGTAATTCTTAAAAAATAGATAAATAAACAGGAGATCATCATCATGGTCAAAGCGGTGACCATATAAGTGCCTGGAAGAAATCTTGCTCCGACATTTTCGATAAAAAGACCCATGGAAAGGGTGCTGGCAATACAACTGCCAAAAGCCCAGACAGAAGCTAGTCTTACAAAATGAAGAGTTTTTTTTACTTCCCCGGGATAAACGCCAAAAGCTCTTCGAAATAGATGTTTAGCATAAGATAGCATTTATCGATTCCTTGTCCACAGGTTTAATTGTTTTTTTGTCAATAATCAGTTTGTAACATTTTACAACGAACATAATTAATTTCCATTAGTTTTCTAAAACAATTGCTAAAGATTTTTAAAGAAGATCGTTTTAAAGATTTTTTATAAAAAACTAAGACATTTTTATTTAATTTTTTTATCATATATTTTTATCATAAAAATTTTTATAGTTTGAGGTAATAAATAGATAGGATAGAAATGGAAAAGGTAAATTTGGTAATAATCGGATCGGGTCCGGCCGCATTTACTGCGGCTATTTACGCTGCGCGCGCTGAGTTGCAACCCATTGTTTTTGAGGGTTTTATGTCAGGGCCTTCCGGTGGGCAGCTAATGACAACAACCGATGTCGAAAACTTCCCAGGTTTTGTTGATGGAATTTTAGGTCCGGTATTAATGGACAATTTTAAAAAACAGGCGATTAGGTTTAATACCAAATGTATAACAGAAGATGTTGTTTCGCTAGATTTGTCAAAAAAACCTTATTTAGTAGAAGGATCCCAAACCAAGTTTTTAGCCAATTCTATAATAATTGCTACAGGAGCTTTTGCCAATAGGCTGGACATACCAGGATCAAGAGATGGCGAGCTTTGGCAGAAAGGTGTTTCTGCCTGTGCAGTATGTGATGGAGCTGCTCCTATTTTTCGCAATAAGGAATTATTTGTTGTTGGCGGAGGAGATAGCGCAGTTGAAGAGGCTATATTTTTAACCAAATATGCTAAAAAAGTTTATATAGTACACAGAAGAGATAAACTAAGAGCTTCCAAAATAATGGCAGAAAGAGCTCTCTCTCATCCCAAAATTGAGATTTTATGGGATAGCGAAATAACTAAAGTGTCGGGAGATAATTTAGTAACAGATGTTACTGTCAGAAACAAGAAGACCAACAAAGAAGAAAAAAGAGCTGCCGGGGGGCTATTTTTTGCTATTAGCCATACGCCCAATACGGCTTTTTTGAAAGGTCAGCTTGAGCTTGAAAATGGATATATTAAAGTAAAGCCAAGTAGCACCTATACTTCTAAAGATGGAGTTTTTGCAGCAGGAGATGTTCAAGATCGTAAATACCGACAAGCTATTACTGCAGCAGGATCGGGATGTATGGCTTCCTTAGATGCTGAAAAATGGCTTTTGGAAAAAGGTTTTATTCAATAATGCGATTAAAGTTTTTTTTAACTCTGTTCTTATTGCCTTTTTCAATTATGGCTTTAGAAGTACAGCCATATCTTGGTGATATCTATGAATTTTATTTCTTAAGTAAATATACCTATAGCTATTTTAACAAGGTCGAAGGGGCTCTTGTTCAATTAACCAAAACCGATAATGATAATTTTTTATATTTCGATTTGGCCTTTTGTCCTTCGATGCAATGGGGTATTGATTTTGATTTTGAATTTGCTAAGACCCCCCGTGAATCTTTTGGATTTAGCAGCGGAGCATTTCAGCTAAGATATCTTTGGCTTGATGATATTATTGGCGATCCTATTACATTAACAACCGGTGCAAATATTCGCGTTACAACCAGAGAGAGTTTAAAAGATATTGCTATACCATATCATAGCAATGTAGATTTGGAAGGCAATATAGCAATGGGAAAGGAATTTTCAAAAATGGAATTTTGGAGATTTCGCCTTTGGGGCTATGGAGCAGTAGGAATAGCAAATCAAGGGTCTCCCTGGTTTAAGGGTATAGTCACTTTTGAAGGTAATTCAAAGGATGTTGTTCAATGGGCTATGTTTGTCGAGACAATGCACAGCTATGGAAATAGAACTTATGTTGACATCGCCAATTTTTATGGATATGGAAGGATCAGGCAAAAAAATATTGATCTTGGTGCCAGACTTGGTTTTAAAACGGGAGTAATGGGAACTTTGAGCTTTGAATATAGAAGAAGGGTTTTTGCTAAAAGATTTCCGGAGAATGCAAATTTCTTTTCTGTAATGTATTTATTGCCATTTTCTTTTTAATCAATATGAACCCTTATTTTTTTAAGGGCATATGTAGTAAAAGCCGTTGCAGCAGTTAGTGCTGTTTTAAAAATAGTGTTTTTATAATGTGTTAAACCGAAGGCTGTTAACAATGATATGCTATAAGAAGATAAGCCTAAACCTACTGTTATAATAGGAGGTATATCTTGCAGATGATTTGTAACTTTTGCGGCAGCTAAAAAACTACCATAGCTGGCAGCAAACCCTAATACTGACGAAGCTAATGCTGTTATTCCATTCTTTATGGAGGAGGTTCGAACTAAATTTTCATAGATATTTATTACGAGGCCGTTTTTTGCGGTATCAAAATCTGATGCAGTTCCTATAATTATTCCTGAAAGTATTTCTCCTGCCAGGGGATATATTTTATTAGCCGCAATTCCAAGCAGTGATGAGGAAAGTCCTATAAAAATACTCTTCATAGTATTTGTGCCGTGCGCTGTCAGCTCTCCTGTAAATCTTGATGCTAAAAATAACGTTGAGCCAATTCCTGCTAATAAAATATTGTTAAAGGCTGCTTCAGATATTTTTTGAGCGCTATTATTAATGCCCCAGGAAAGCAAGGCTGATGAGGCGAGTGTTGCTGCAGTATAAGGAACTATATATTTTAATTTTTTACCATAAAAAATTAAATTATTAAGAGTTCCATGAGCTATCCTTTGCCTTTGAGTTAGGCCCATAGGGTTTCTTTGGATTACATGATCTCTTATAGGCGCTATTGCCATATTCTCTCTCCTTGGTTGTACTCTCTGACCTTCAGGCATTTCTCTTCTTTGTCCAACTCGTATTGGTTCTCTTAGTGGAAATATTGGTGCTGGGATTCGATATACTCTTCTTGGTAAATTATATACTTCTGGTAGTGCTTCGTCTCTTTCTAACATGGGTTCAATTCGTCCAATATAGTGTCGACATGTTGGACATAAGGCGTTGCTATGTACACTATTTAAATATTCTGCTAATGAACCTCTTAAAAAAACATGATTACAGCAATTTACTTTTACACAGGTACTTTCTTCAGTTAAGACTTCAAATGAAATAGGATCGATAAGGCGATGTTCTCCATCTCTTCCGAAATGGATGCCTTGCGGATCCTCCTCAGATCTTAAATGTTCTTGAGTTATTGGAAAAGGGGTAATAGCTGCCATAATTCTTAATTTGTTAAAATTTTTTAAATATTTTAAGATTTATAATTAGAAAAAATCAAGTGAATTAAATTGTTATTATATTAAAAATTATACTATAATCAAATAGCTGTTGCTGCTGCATAATTTTCAGTATGTGACAAACTTATAAGTATAATAGAGTTATTATATTTTTTTTGTAGTGAAGAAGAGAGATTGACAATAGGTTTTCCTTTATCATCATTTATCTCTTGTAATACTCTGCTTTTGGCTTTAGTATTAGGGATCAGATTAGCCTTACTCTTTCGGCTTCAGTTAGTAATCTTTGAAATTCATTGATATTATCGGCTTCTCTGTGAGCTATAGCAATATCTAATAATGCAGTGTATATGAAGTCATTATTAGGAATCAGATTAGCTGCTCTTTCAGCTTCCAATAAATTACCGGCTTCTCTATGAGCTCTAGCAATATTTAATAATACCTGGCTTTTTATCAAATTTCCCGGCATCAGATTAGCTATTCTTTTGGCTTCAGTTAGTAATCTTTGAAATTCATTTATATTACCGGCTTCTCTGTGAGCTCTAGCAATATCTAATAATATCTCACTTTTTTTCCAATCATTAGGAATCAAATTGGCTACCCTTTCAGTTTCCAATAAATTACCGGCTTCTCTGTAGGCTTCGGCTATATTTCTTAATGCATCGCTTTTTATCAAATTCACAGGAATCAGAATAGATGCTCTTTCGGCTTCAGTTATTAATCTTTGAAATTCATTGATATTACCGGCGTCTATGTGAGCGCTGGCTATATCTAAAAATGCATCGCTTTTTCTCCAATCAGGAATTAGATCAGCTGCTCTTTCGGCTTCTTGTAAATTACCGGCTGCTATGTAAGCCTTGGCTATAGCTTCTATTGCTCGGCTTTTAGCATTATTATCATCGATCAATAATGCATATTCAAGCGCTAATGGCAAATTTGCTAGAATACTAGCTTTTCTTGCTATTTCATCAGGTTTCAATGATAATACTTTTGTAATCTCCCCCTGCTGAGCAAAAACTCTAGGAACATGTTCAAGAACAGGTCCAATAAAAATAGATTTTATTCTATCAGCTAAATTAGCACCGCCATAATCCGGACTTTCTTGCTGATTCATTCTCACTACTTCTCGAGCAGCAAGCATTTGCAAAGAAGAAAGAGCATTCGGCTGCTTATCCTGTTCTTTACATAAATATCCTATGACTGCCAAAGAAAGATCGCTTGAAACTGTCATAAAATTTATCCCTTTTATTATTTTAATTTTATTGTATAACTATGTTTTATTTGGAAAC
>CAYNVX010000070.1:0-7885 GCA_964400755.1 uncultured bacterium
ATCGGAAGAGGTAGGATTCGAACCCACGGTCCCTTGCGGGACTTCTGTTTTCAAGACAGACGCATTCGGCCACTCTGCCACTCTTCCGTAAATGAGATAAGAAAATAATATATATAAAAATATATCTTATTATCAAGCAAAATTAAGCAGGAAACTGATGTAAAAATCGCATATCATTTTCGGTGAACATGCGAATATCCTTTATTCCATAATATAATAGAGCAAGTCTTTCTACACCCAGGCCTACTGCATATCCAGTATATTTTTCTGAATCTATACCGCCGGCTTTTAGAACTTCAGGATGAATCATTCCTGCACCATTAACTTCAAGCCAACCTGAATTTTTACAAATCCTACAGCCTTTTCCCGAACAAACGAGACATTCGATATCAACTTCCAGTCCCGGTTCAACAAAAGGGAAATAACTAGGTCTAAATCGCGTTTTAATATCTTTTTCAAAGAGTTTGCTGAAGAATTCATTCATAGTATCAAAAAGATCGGCAAAAGAAACATTTTCATCTACATAAAAAACCTCAATTTGATGAAAAAATACATGAGATCTTGCCGATACTGTTTCATTCCTGAAACATCTGCCTGGAGCGATAATTCTAAGAGGCGGCTTAAATTTCTCCATAGCCCTTACTTGAACATTACTGGTATGTGTACGCAGCAGCATATCATCAGAAACGTAAAAAGTATCCTGCATTTCACGAGCAGGATGGTCTTTAGAAAAATTTAATGCTTCAAAATTATAATAATCAGAATCAAGGTTAGGTCCATCTTCAACAGAAAAGCCCATTCCGACGAAAATATCAATCATTCGATTCAATAGCAAAGTTACCGGGTGGTATCTTCCCCAATTACCTTTTCTTCCTGGAAGAGATATATCAATATTTTCTTCTGAGAACCGCTTTTCCTGTTCTTCTTGCTCTAGCCTTTTTAAACTATTTTCCAAATGAGAGCTTATTTCATTTTTAATATCATTGATCAGCTTACCAAAAATAGGCCTTTGTTCATTGGTGGTACTTTTAAGATGTACCATTAACCCCTGAACTAAGCCTTTTTTTCCAAGATATTTGATCTTTAGAGTTTCAATTTCTTTAGAAGTTTTAACTTCTCTCAACTCTTCTGAAAAACCATTTCTAATCTTGTCAATTTCAATTTCAAATGACATATTGCTCTTATTTATTTTTTAAGCAGCTAGTGCTTGTTTTGCAACAGTAGCTACTTCACTAAATGTCTTTGGGTCGTTCATAGCAAGGTCTGCTAAAGCTTTACGATTAATATCGCATTGCGCCACTTTTAAGCCGTTTATTAGCTTGCTATAAGAAATACCGTTAGCTTTAGCAGCTACGCTAATTCTTATAATCCAAAGCACTCTAAACTCTCTTTTCTTTTGCTTTCTATGCTCATAATTATAAGACATAGCTTTCATAACAGCATTTTTAGCAGTACGAAAATGGTTCTTTCTATCTCCGTAAAAGCCCTTAGCTTTCTTTAAAAGGCGCTTTCTTCTTTTTCTTGAAGCTACGGCATTCGTAGTTCTTGACATGACAATTACTCCATTAATTTAATATTTTTATGCTAAGCCCATCATTCTTTTATAAGTCTTCTCTTGAGCTTTATCTACAAGAGTACTTTTTTTAAGATGACGCTTACGTTTCGGCCTTTTCTTTGTTAAAATGTGACGATGCCCTGGACGTGTTCTTTTTAATTTTTTCCTTCCAGTCACTTTAAATCTTGCTTTAACCGCTTTACGCGTTTTCATTTTAGGCACGGTTATTACTCCTTAAGTTGATTTCTTGCCCATAGGCGCCAAAACTAATGTTATGGTACGCCCAAATAATTTTATTGGAGATTCAACAATTGATATATCACTAAGATCATCGCACAACTGTTGAACTACCTTTTCCCCTAAATCGGTATGCAGCATCTCTCTTCCACGAAATGTACAAGTAATTCTAACCTTGTTTCCTTTAAGGAGAAAATCACGTGCATGTTTTTCTTTGGTTAAAAAATCATGCTTATCGATATTAGGTTTAAATTTTATCTCTTTAACTTTTACTTGATGTTGAGATTTTTTACTTTCTTTTTCCTTTTTCAATTGATGATATTTAAATTTTCCAAAATCAATAATCTTACATACCGGCGGATTAGCATTAGGTGCTATTTCAACCAAGTCTAATCCTTCTTCTTCAGCCTGTTTTACTGCATCTCTTACTAACATTACCCCAATTTGGCTGCCATCACTTCCGATGACGCGCACTTTTTCAGCTCGTATTTCTCTATTTATTCTCAAAATATTTCTTCCTATTCACCTATTAAATAAATCTCTTATAGCTCACCTTTAAAGGCAAACTCCTTTTAATCCTTTTAGGATCTGGTAATTACCAAGATATAAGTGCACTATATTATACAAAATTGTTTTTCTTAAAAAGAAAACATTTTGTAAAAAACAAAATTTTATATAACCAACTGGTAATTTATTATTTAAATTTCAATTAATAATTTAAAAAACAAAGCCTAAAATTTCAATAATATTTAATTAAATGGGATATAGCTGACTCGAACAGCTGACCTCTACGATGTCAACGTAGCGCTCTAACCAACTGAGCTAATATCCCTTAAAACTAATGGCAAATATTTTAATGAAAATTAGGTATTGAGAGCAATGAAAAGATGATTTATTCTTCCTTTTATGGATAAAAAATACTCTAAACATTTGGATTTAGCCCAAAATTATTGGAAAAAATTTTTAGAAAAAGATGATATTGTCATCGATGCTACCTGCGGAAATGGTCATGATTCTCTTTTTTTGGCTAAAATTTATCTTGAAAATTCTAAAGGATTGCTCTTTTGTTTTGATATTCAAGAAAAAGCTATAGACTCCACCCTATTGCTATTAAGACAAAATCTTTCAATAGAACATTTAAAAAGAATTGTATTATATAATTATTCTCATGAAGACCTTGGCAAATATGTCCAACATAAGGCAAACCTCATTGTTTACAATCTAGGATATCTCCCAAATCATGACAAAACCATTACTACAAAAAAAGAGACTACGATATCCAGCTTAAAATCTGCTTTGTCTTTATTAGCAGATAGAGGAGCTATAAGCATTATGTGCTACCCCGGACATGATGAAGGAGAACATGAAGAAAAAGCTCTCCTGAGCTTTGCAGAAAGCTTAGACTCAAAATTATATTCTGTTTGTTATCACAACTGGATAAATAGAAAAAAATCTCCTACCTTGCTTTGGATTGAAAAAAAACAATTGTAATTTTTTATACTTTTCATTTAAATCTCATGCAAAATAAAATATTAGAATAATATGTCATCACAAATATCCACTGTTTTTCCCGAAGAACTTCTTGAAGCTTATAAAAAAAAGCTCCCGGAAATACCTGAAGAATTGTTAACCACTGCTAAAAATATAGCTTTAATAGTTGTGCAATACACCGACTATATGCAAATAAAAGGTCTATCATCTATTAAAATCGCAGATGATTCCGCCCCTGAACATTTAACTCATATTAAAATAATTAATACTTTATTAGGCACATCTGTACATAAATCTTCTTTAGTACTAAGGACCGCATTAAATCTTTTTTCTCTCCATCCAAGTAGTCACTATATAAAAATAATAGGTTATTCAAAGCCAAAAGAAAGAAAAATCACTCACATTACTATTACCCTGCACTAACTTATTTAGGACAAAAAACCAAAGATTCTTCTTCGAGATATTTTTCTATTAAGTGGATATCAATAACATCCTTATGCCGTTGAGTGGGCCATTGGTTTTTCCATTCAAGGAGATATAAAATTTTTACAAAAGGGAATCCTTCTATAATCTCAGAGTTATCTATCATTTCATCTAATTTATTTGTAAGTCCCATCCAGTCATTCCAAATTTCAATATTTTGAATTCTGATAAGATTATTTTTAGGACCTTCGATTGGATATTTTTTTTTAAGCTCTTTCCAAAGGGGCATTTTAACAATAATATCGACATCTCTTGCTGCTCTAATACATCTTATAGCCAAAGGTCCGCTGCCGCATATTGCCCATTGTCCAGTTGGAAGGGAAAGTTTTTTTAATGAATCGAGCTGTTTTAAAAAGACTTTCATTTGAAAACCTCCTATTTTTTTTCATTTAAATCTATTTTATCTCTAATTTCCTTAATTTTAAGAGCCTTTCTAATATCTCTCATAATGTAAAAGCTGCCGCAGGCAAGAATAATTTCATTATTTTTTTTTGCTTCACTGATATTTCTATTTATGAGTTCAGAAATATCTTTAGAAGCTTCAAAATTTTTAAAACCAAGCTCTCTTAACAATTTCTTTAAAAAAATGCCATCATGTAATTTATAATGATTTATTTCAACTATTTCAATAAAGGCGGCAAAAGAAGTAATAATTCTTAAACACTTTTTAATATCTCTTCCCTTGGAAAGATTTAATAAAACACGAACTTTTCTATGAGGATAAAACTTATTAATAGCCTTTTTAAGTGCTCTTAAACCATCTTCATTATGAGCAACATCTAAAATAAATGGTGAACCTCCCCTAACTTTTATTTTTTCGAATCTGCATTTTGGCCTTACCAGCAAAGCTTTAGAAATTGCTTTTTCGTCTAACTGTATTTCTTTAGATAATAATCGAAGAGCTCTTTTAGCAATTTCCTGATTATGATCATCATAAAAGCCTCGGTTCTCTTTAGCTAAAAAAACAGGAGCATTTTTTTCTTTTGCAATTTTTCTAATAACCTCTCTATTTGCCGAAGGTCCCAGAATGATTGGTATATTAGGTTTTATAATACCTGCTTTTTCTTGTGCAATTTTATCCAGACTTTTTCCCAAAATATTTACATGATCATAGCTAATAGATGTTATAATGGATAATATAGGAGTTATAATGTTAGTTGCATCTAGCCTGCCACCAAGACCTGTCTCAATTACTGCAAAATCAACCTTTTTTTTAGCAAAATAGATAAAGGCTATCAAAGTAATAGCCTCAAAATAAGTTAAAACAACATTGAGCTTATGAGATTTTTCAATAATCTGAGATAATATTTTAACGACCTGCTCTTTAGATATCATCTTATCATTAATAATGATCCTTTCTCTAAAACAGGAAATATGAGGAGAAGTAAATAAAGCCGTTTTATAACCAGATAGAGCAAGAGCTTTAGCTATTTTATAAGAAACAGATCCTTTGCCATTGGTTCCAGCAATATGAATAGATTTAAATTGTTTAACAGGATAATTAAATGCTTCATTTAATAAAGTCATTTCTTGAAGTTTTAAATAACTATCCTTTCTGGAAAGATTGAAAAGATATTTAATCAAACTATCATAAGATTTCATTGATATAATTTATTAAAATTTTCTTCTATTGCCCAAGAACATCCTAAAAAGACATGCGGCCTAACAGTGCCATGATAATCAGAGCCGCCGGTAATGATTAAATCATTAGCATTAGCAAGATCGATCCATTTTTTTTCCTGATCCAAGAGAAGCCTGGAATAATAAGATTCAATTCCATCAATCTTCATTTGAATAAGCTTTTTCACAATTTTCCGAGATTTTAATTGATTAGGATGAGCAACTACAGCTTTTGCCCCAACTTTATGAAGTTCATTAATAACCTGCTCAGGACTGAATTTAGAGCCCATAACAAAACAGGGTCCGCCATCTTTTAAATAATTATCAAAACACTCCTGAGAATCTCTTACATACTTTTTCTCTACAAGCAATGCAGTAATATGAGGTCTGCCGATAACGGTTTTGCTAATACCATTTTTACTAGCAAAATCAAATAGTTCTTCTTCCGTAATCTTAAACCCGTTTGCATTTAATTTTTTAATAATCTCTTTATTTCTATCTGTTCTTTTTTGCTGAACAAGAGTTAAAAAATCTTTAAATTCCTTTCTCAAAACAGAAAACCCATAGCCTAAAATATGCACTGATTCATTATCTAGTTTCGATGAGACCTCAACTCCCGGCAGAAGTTTTATATTTAATAATTTTGCTAGGGAAAAAAGCTCTTCGGTATAAGCATCAACGGTATCATGATCTGTTATAGAAATTGCTGAAAGCTCAGATTTTTTTGCTAAGTGCAAAATCTCAGAAGGACTAAGCTCTCCATCTGAATAATATGAATGACAATGTAAATCAGCTTTAAAACTCATTAATATTTACCTTTTAATAAGGCACATAACATATTTCCATTTCTAAGGAAATGTTAAATTTTGATTTGATTTCTTTTTTTATTAATTCAATTAAAAAAAGAATATCCTTTGATGAAGCATTATCTTCATTAACAATGAAATTTGCATGTTTTTCAGAAACTAGAGCACCATTATATCTATAGCCTCGAAAACCAGATTCATCTATTAATTTTCCTGCTGATAAATTCTCAGGGTTCCTAAAAACACATCCTGCATTTTTACTCTTTAAGGGCTGGGATTGTATTTTAAAAGCTAAAAAAGAATCTAAATTCTCTTTTGCCTTAGCATTATTTTTTAATTCAAACTGAGCAGAAGTAATAATAACCTTCTTATTATGAAAAGAGGAATATCTATAAGAAAATTCAATATCTTCTTTTTTTAGACATATTTCTTCACCATCATAAGTAAGGTATGAAACTGAATATAGAGGATCACTAATTTTCTGATTATTGGCTGAAGCATTCATATATATTGCTCCGCCAACCGAAGCAGGAATCCCTGCAGCGAATTCGAATCCTGAAAGATCTTTTTTTGCAGAGTCAAAGGCAAGTTTAGAAAGGCTATATCCGGCCCCAACATTAACTGAGTTTTCATTAAACTCACAATAATCTATCTTATTATGAATTACAGCCCCATCAAAGCCCCTATCATCAAAAAGGCAGTTTGAACCTTTGCCAAGAACAAAAACCTTACAATTTTCATTTTTAACAAAGAGCAATGCTTCTTTTAAATCTTCTAAAGACAGGGATTCAAAATAATATTTTGCATTGCCGCCGACTTGAAATGTCGATAAATTTTTTAAAGATTTATTTTCTTCAAACTTCATTTTTTTCGATTGCATCTAATATAGCATTAACAAAATTGGCGCCTTCCGGCGAACTAAATTTTCTGCAAAGTCTTATTCCTTCAGAAATTGCAATACTTTTGGAGATTTCCTCTTCAAACAGAATTTCGTATAAAGATAATCTTATGATATTCAGTTCCGTTTTAGAAATCCTATTAAATTCATAAGATATACAAACTTTCTTTATTTTTTCATCTAAAGATTCAAGGTTGTCAATTATTTTTTTAACATATGAATAAGCTTCTCTAACAATCCTTTTAGTAACATTAACTTTTTCCATAACTAAAGAAATAAGTTTATCCTCTTCTTTAGTAAGAAAGTCATGGCTATAAAGGAGTTGAAAAATAATTTCACGAAATTTTCTTTTAGGAAAACTCATCATCCCAACCTTTTTCAAAAAAGTATATCATAAAGGTGTTTAATTTCTGAGAGAAACAATTATTATAATAGACAAGCATGAGTAACCTGAACAAAATATTGATAATATTTTCTTGAATATTCAAAAAACTCTTGTTATGTTTTTAACATTAACAGAGATAAGGGTTAGTATGAGAGGAATTTTTTTAGATTCAGAAACAAATGGTTTAAACCCACAAATCCATAGATTACTTGAAATTTCCTTTAAAATAGTTGATCTCTACTCAGGAAAAGAGGAATTCATCTATAATTCAGTAGTTTGGCAACCTCAATCCATTTGGGAAAAAAGCAATTTAAAAAGTCTTCAAATAAATGGTTTTACCTATAAGGATCTTGAAAAAGGAAAAAAAGAAGAAACGATTTCAGATGAAATTCTTCATATTTTTAAAACTT
>CAYNVX010000071.1:0-7874 GCA_964400755.1 uncultured bacterium
CATAATAAATTTATGCAAGATTGCTTAAATTAATGCAAGGCGTTCCTTGACCCCCATAGATGAATCTAGGGGATTGCATCACGTCATTTGTTCATTATATTTATAAAAAAATTGAGTTTCTCCTTTCTTAATTAAAAGCCTTAATTATCAATATGATATAAAATTATATAATAATTATTTTAACCATTTCTTGACACTACTTTAAGAAAAAAGCTAGAATAACAATAGGGGGAAGAACTATATGGAGATGTATTAAAATGCTGAACCCAGTTCAGATAGAAAATTTATATAAAGAATATACAGAGAATTTATCCCAGATTGCACATGATGGGGTGGTTACTGTTGATCTATCTTTACTCCATGAATTAAATCTCTTAGAAAATGCAGATCAGATAAAAGATGATCCTGAAGATCTGACGCAATATTTTCATGTTATTGAAAGCTCAGAAAAAGTAACTCTTTTTAATGAGCAGTTCGTTGTTTGGATAGTTCCTAAAAATGAACAGGACAATCCCCTAACTTATGTACTTATCTCTTTGATTAATAATGAGAAGAACTCGCTTGAGATTGTATTTACAACCTCCGGTGTTTATAACACCCCAAAATATGTTTTAAAAGTTTTACAATATTATCTCTTAGACATGTTGGAAACAGAAGCAACTCTTACCGCATTTGAAAAAAATCAATAATTAATATTGTGTTTCCTGCTTAAAATAAGTATGTTATATGTTTTTTTTCTAGAATAGTCGATATCAAATAACCCTTTATATTGTATATCAATCTTATCTAGCGGATTAAATTTTTCACCAAAATCTTTTATCTTAATTTCCAAAGTATCATTAACATTTAAGGCTATTTCAAGCTGTCCATTTTGATTAGGGTGATTATTTTCAATGATCTTAAGGATAATTTCTTCCAAGATGCCTTCGATATGGATCATTTCATTTTGACTGAAATACTTAATTATCCTTTCTCTAACCCATTCAATAATAATTGCTAAATTATTTAAATTAGCTATAAAACTACGTTTTTCATTCATTAAAAGATTCCTTGCTCTAAATGATTTTTACCATTCTGCTGAAATGACGTCGACAATTTTTTGAGCTACTTTACGAAAAAGAGGAGTTAAAGCGGCATGTTTTGCACTTTCTATTGACTCAAGCTGTCCTAAAGAAAAGGAAAGGACTGTTGTTCTATTATTGGAATTATTAAAAAAAGAAAGGTCATTTAATGAATCTTGATTAACATAATCGTAATCCACATCTGCTGTAATAGTATTTGGGCCCCAAAGCACTTCGCCGGAACTTTGTGAAACTAAAGAAACTTTTACAGTAATGCTTTGGCGTCCTTCGGTCGGCATTAAGTACTCTTTTAATTTTCCATCATTGCCGACATCTCTTTTATATCCTATCTGGTTATTGGAAATATCTGTGATCTTAGCTCGAAGCGCAATATCTGAATTCACATATGCATATCTAAAAGAGCCATAAGTTGTTATCTGTTTTACAAGCTCTTCAGTAAAACAGCCCTCAAAATCCCCTTCAACATAATCTACAGATAATGTTGGAAATGAATTATTATCTCCAACACCTAAATGGTAATTACAGCCTGTAAGAATTAAACAAAGAGCGAAGCAATAAAATAATCTGCCCATTATAATTTTAGTCTTTCTTAATTAATTGTAGCCTCTTTTCAGCTAATTGAGCAGATTTACTATTAGGGAATTTGCTAGTGATTCTATTATAATAAATAATAGCAGCATTTTTCTTCTTAGTTCTTTCAAAGAACCTGCCTATTTCATAGAGACCTTCAGCATAAACATCTTCCATATCTGCATAGATTTTTTCTGCTTCTGAAAATCTTTCTTCAGCAGGAAAAGCTTCCTTGAATTTTTTTAAATTAAGCTTGGCCATATCTAAAAGATCAGGATTTTGATGTTTTGGAGAAGTTTGTCTAAAATAGATTTTTTCTATTTCTAAAAAGCTCTCAATAGCCAGTTCATGTTTTGGAAATTTTCTAATCAAAGTCTGCAGAGTTTCTATACTTTCTTTATATTCTTCGAAATCAGCTTGAATCTGAGCTTTACTGAACATGGACTTAACGGCTAGATCATGTGTAGGAAGCGTAGTTATAACTTCTTCATATATTTCTATAGCGTCATCTCCGCCATTAACAATTTTAGGTCCTTTTTTCCAACCCCAAAGTCTTTTTCTAAAGCCTTCTTTAAATTTTTCAGCAATTACAAATTTATAATGAATAGCCTCTTCAAAAAATTTTGGACTAAACTGCTGTTTCAAATATTTAGTAAAAAAAGTATTTGCGACATCGTAATCCAACATATTAAAATAAGCTACGCCCATATAATACAAAGCTTCCTGTGAAAAACTAGAATCAGGGTAATTATTGTTAACAATATCCCCTAAAGAAATTACATCCATCCATCTGCTTTGCTGAAAAGACTGAACTAATTCACTATAATATTCCTGCACAGACATTTCTTCTGGAGCCCGAACATTTTTAGAATAAACTGCTGAGGATAAAAAGATTAAAACTAATAAATATTTTCTTATTATTTTCATGGTAAAAATTAACCCTTTTTAAAAGTAAAAAAATTAAATTAAAAACACAATCTTGTCAAGAAGCATGAATATCTATAATTGATAATATTTTATTTAAATAATTTTTCATGTTCTCATTATATTTGATTCCCCAAGTAGAGTCTACCTCAATAAATCCAACATTTTTGCCTTTTGAAAGAAATTCTAAAATAATTTTTGTTGTTCCTAAATTTTCTCTAAAAAATTGCTTCAAATTCAAAATATTTGATAAATTTGTTTTTTCAGCATCAACTTTTATTTTTAAAAGTGAATATTCTTCTTTCTTTTCTTTTTTCGAAGAAAAAGATCCATTCTTCTTTTTAAAATCAAAATTTTTACTTTGATCTTTTAACTTATCATATATTTCATCGCACTGTTTAATCATCTCGTCATTTGCTTCTGTAAGATTGTCTAACCAGCGGCAGTTCAATTTAACATCTAATCCATTTTTTTCAATCTGCAAAATAGCATAAAGCAGCTGATTTTCAACTAAGAGCTCCGATTTTTTTTCATATAAGTCGGGCCAAATAGGAAGTTCAAAATTTCCCATGCCGTCACTAATAACAATTATTGCAAATTTCCTTTGTGACTTAATAGAAATCTTCACTTTGACATCTTCAACAACAAAAGCCGCCCGGCAAAGAGAACCTTCTTTTAAATTTTCAAATTCTGTTAAGGGAACACAGGAAAGCCTTTGCATAATATTTTGATATTTATCCATTGGATGTCCTGTTAAATAAAATCCTAAAAGTTCTTTTTCTTTTTGTAAAATCTGCAATGTTGTGGATTTATTTAACACTTCCGGTTCAATTATCTGTTCTTTTTCTTCTTCAATTAATGAAAATAAATTCATTACCCCTTTAGCTTTATCTTTTTGAGCAATTGATGCTTCTTCATAATTTCTTTCCACAATTTGCTTCATAGCATCTCTCGACCACTTCATGAAATCAAAAGCACCTGCATCGATTAATAGTTCAATATTTTTTTTACCAACTTTTGTTGTATCAATTCTTTTAAAAAAGTCAAAAAGATCTTTATAATGACCATTCTTTTCCCTTTCATAAACAATTGACTCAACAACTCCACTGCCAACCCCTTTTATTCCGCTCATTGCAAATCTAACACCCTCTTTAGTTGCTACGAACTCATCGCCTGCCTCATTAACATCAGGCGGCAGGATAGAGATCTGCATCGATTTGCACTCTCCTATAAATTTTGCAACTTTCGAAAGATCATATCTGTCACAAGTCATTAAAGCTGCCATCCATTCATTTGGATAATTAGCTTTTAAAAAGGCTGTGGTATAACTAATAAAGGCATAGGCAGCAGCATGGGATTTATTAAAACCATACATTGCGAATTTTTCTATTTTGTCAAAAACACTTTTAGCAATATCATCTGAAATATTATTTGCTTTTGCTCCATTAATAAACTTTTTCCTCTGACGGTTCATTTCAGTTTGATCTTTTTTACCCATAGCTCTTCGTAAAACGTCACCTTCTCCAAGAGAATAGCCTGCCAATTTACTTGCAATTTGCATTACCTGCTCTTGATAGACCATTACACCATAGGTCTCTTCTAAAATATCTTTCATCAGGGGATGTTCGATTTCTATAGCTTCTTGTCTATGCTTTCTTCTGATAAAAGAAGGAATCATGTCCATCGGACCTGGCCGATATAAAGCACCCACCGCAATTATTTCTTCAAATACGTCAATATGGAGCTGTTTAGCCAATTCCTGCATTCCACCCGACTCTAGCTGGAATACACCTAAAGTTTTTCCCTGGTTTAATAGATTAAATGTTTTTTTATCTTCTAAATCCAAAGAGATCCAATCTATTTTTTTATTTGTATTTGTTTCGATAGATTTCAAAGCTTTTTGAATAGAGGTCAAAGTTTTTAATCCCAAAAAGTCAATTTTTAAAAGACCAATAGCTTCCACAGGCTTCATAGCATATTGGGTCACTATCATTTCAGAATCTTTAGCAATACAAACAGGAATATGATCTGTTAATGGATTAGCAGAGATAATCATTCCGGCAGCATGTGTAGAAGTATTTCTTATTGAACCTTCAATCTTTTTTGCAATATCTATTATTCTTTTTGCTTCGCTGTCATTTAAATATGTCCTCTTTAGCTCAGGATCTATATTTAAAGCCTTTTCCAATGTCATATTTGGATCTTCAGGAACTAATTTGGCAATTGCATTAACTTTGACCAAAGGCACGCTTAAAACCCTTCCAACATCTTTAATCGCCATCTTTGCTTTCATAGTTCCAAAGGTAATTATCTGAGCAACTCTCTCTTTTCCATATTTTTTTACTGTATAGTCAATTACTTCAGAACGTCTTTCCATGCATATGTCTACGTCAATATCGGGATATGCAATCCTTTCAGGATTGATAAATCTTTCAAAGAACAGATTAAACCGTAATGGTTCAATATCAGTAATTCCAATTAGATAACATATTATTGAGCCCGCTGCAGAGCCTCTTCCCGGACCAACTGTTATTCCCTGTTTTTTTGCCCATGAAATAAAATCATGAACTATTAAAAGGTAATCGCACATTCCTTTAGATGAAATCAATTGAAACTCATATTCCAATCTATCTTTTACTGTCTTTAGAGGATCCTTATCCGGATATTTTTTCTTGATCTTATCTAATTTTTCTTTTGCATATCTGATTTCGATAGCATCAAGACAAAGCTTGTATAGATATTCTTCTGCCAGCTTTGCCCTATCTGATCCTTCGGTGTAAGTTGGCGGAAAAAAAACAGGATAATGTTTTGTTTTAAAATCTAAAATGAAATTACATTTTTCAGCTATTTCCAGCGTATTAGACAAACTATCAGGATATTTCGCAAAAATATCATGCATCTCTTCCGGTGATTTAAAATAAAACTCATGACTTGAATATACTTTCCTTTTAGGATTGGGCACTCTATTTTTTGGATTTCCAAGAGAATCTCTTTCCCATATTTCACAAGCTTCGCCAGATTGAATATTTAATAGGATTTCATGTCCTTGCCAATCCTCTCTTTTAGGATAATGAACATCATTAGTCGCTATATATTTTATATTAAACTTTTCCGATAGTTGAAATATTCGTTCATTAACCTTTTCCTGTTTTTCGATAAAAGAATTTAAATTTTGCAATAGCCAGCTTTCTTTTTTCATTTGATCGGAAATTATATCTTCCTCTTTCATCCGATGGCTTTGTATTTCGAAATAATAATCTTCTTGAAAAAGATCTTGGTACCATTTAATTTCCTTTTCAATTCTTTCATCTGTACTATTTAAAATATGATATCCAACTGAACCTTTAGTTGAACCGGAAAGACAAATAAGTCCATTTTTATATTTTTTTAAAACTTCTTTGTCTATTCGAGGATAATAATAAAAACCTTCTAGATATCCAATAGAAGAAAGCTTGCATAAATTTCTATAGCCCTCTTCATTTTTAGCCAATAAGACTATTGAATAAGCATGAGGTTTGCCGGGAGATCTTTTTTTTATCAGCCGAGATTGGCTTGCCACCCAAAACTCACATCCGATAATAGGTTTTATCCCTTCATTTTGGCACGCCTTGTAAAACTCAACAACTCCATACATATTGCCGCTATCTGTTAGCGCAACAGCCGGCATATTGTAACTTTTAGCAAGTTTCGCAATATCCTCAACAGACAGTGTCGAATCTAAAATAGAATATTGAGAATGATTATGCAACGATATCCAAGACATAGTACTGTTCACAAGATTTTTATTTTCGTAAAACTAAAGTATAGCTGTAAAAAAAAACTCAATCAAGTCTTAAGGTGAAAAATTTTAAAAACAATTTTTCACCTTAATGAATTTTATTATTTAGGAAAATTTCGGATTAGACTTAATTTTCCAAAGCGGTGCTAAGCATCCGAGTGCTACAATAGAACATACTATTAAAGTTATAAAGAGCCCTGACCAGCCTACTCTATTTATTAGCATACCTAAAGGTCCTCCTGCAACAGCCGCACCAATATATGCAAACCATCCGGTAAATCCGGTCGCAGTACCGGCAGCTTTTTTATGAGAAAGTTCAGCAGCAGCCATACCAATTAACATTTGCGGTCCAAAAATGAAGAAGCCTATTAAAAAAATTAAAATGGAATCCATAAGCACAAGTCCGCCTGGATATTTCCACATAAATGCAATAACCGCTAAAACGCCAAGAGTGAAAATAATATTTATTGGGCCGCGACGACCTTTGAAGAAAATATCTGATCCCCAGCCGGCAACTAAGCTTCCTAAGAAACCTCCTACCTCAAACCAAGAAACACAGATATTTGCTTTTAAATATGAATAGCCTTTCGCTTCAACAAAAAAGAGGGCAGTCCAATCATTAACTGCAGTTCTAACAATATAAATAAAAAAGTTGGAAATAGCTAAAATCCAAACATATTTATTTTTTAATACATATTTAAACAAAATTTCCTTAGCAGTTAACTGAAGTCTATCTTTTTCATGATGTTTGGAAGGCCAATCGTCTTTATACTTCTCGATGGTAGGCAGCCCCAAAGATCTTGGAACATCTCGAAGCCGATTCATTAAAAAGAGTCCGCCAATTATACAGATTACACCTGGGACATACATTGAATATCGCCAGCCATAGTTCTGCACCAGGAATCCGACAAAGATAGGAATTAAAAATCCACCCAAATTATGCGATGTATTCCAAACGCTCCACCAGGCTCCTCTTTCTTTTTGGGAGTACCAGTGAGTTAACAATTTTGCACATGGAGGCCAACCCCAGCCTTGGAACCAACCATTCAATCCCCAAAAAATAGCGAATAAAAATAAGTATGAAGACATTCCAAAACAAATATTTAAAACGCCTGTTAAAAGCAGACCAATTCCCATAAAGTATCTTGGATTTGAACGGTCACTCACAATTCCACTAAAGAACTTACTGGCTCCATATGTCAGAGAAAGTATGCTGGCCAAAAAGCCCAACTGAGATTTATCAAAACCTAAATCCTGTATCATTGCCGGCATTGCAAAAGTAAAGCTTTTTCGAGAAAAATAAAAAAATGCATAGCCAATGTACATTGCATAAAATGTTCGAAGACGCCAATATTTATATTCTTTTTTTACGACATTCTGGTCTTTTATTTCTTCAATATGAGGAGACGGATCAAATAGGCTCATAAATATCCTCTGTTAAATTTGTGCCGCCAACAACTATTAAATTGAATCTTGGCTTTCTATACCACAACTTGTTTCTTCTGTTTCTTCGATAGATC
>CAYNVX010000072.1:0-7860 GCA_964400755.1 uncultured bacterium
TCCTTTTTATAACATATCTGCTTTGAAGTTACTCTTTTTAATGGGTCATATTCATATTTTGTTTTAGTTCCTTCCTGGTTAGCATGCTCAGATAAGTTCCCATCTTTATCATATATGAAGCTCTCTTTTGTACCGTTAGGATAAGTTATTAATATCGGTTTGTTATAAGCATTATATGCTGTATAGGTGGTATTGCCTTTGTTATCTGTTTTGGATATTTGTCTTCCAAAACCATCATAAGAATAGTTGATTTCAGGAGTTAAAATATTTCCAAAAGCATCTACAACTTCCGGATACTCTTCTCTTATTAGATTGTCTAAAAGATCATATTCATATTTGATGCTGTTGCCATGAATATCAGTGCTTTTGATTTTATTGCTTTTAAGATCGTATTGAAAAGATTCAGTATATTCTTTGTAACCATCTTTAATAGTTTTTTCAATAAGTCTATTAGCTAGATCATATCTAAAATAAGTCTCTTTTTTTGAAAAGTCTTTCTCATAGATCTTGTTATCGTTTTGATCATATGTATATTCAGCCTTTCTTCCGATAGGATCCGTTTCAGATTTTATATTTCCTTTGTCATCATACTCATAGCGTAGGCTATATTGATATTGCCCGTCGGATCCAAAGAGATCTTTTTTATTGATCCTTCTATTTTCGTTGTAAGAATACTTTTCTTTCTTAAGAAAAGTCTCTTTTTCGTTTTGATCCGAATAATATTCTTCTACAATATCTGTTAGACCTTCATGATTAGGATATATTACCTTTCTAATCCTTCTGGTGACATTGGTTAAATTATTTCTATCTTCTGATGTTCCATTGTCTATTATTTCTTCTACTAAAATGTTGTCTTTGTCATAGGTAAAAAAATAGCGTTGCTTGATGTTATTTATCGTCTTAAAAGAGACCATTTTCGATAGGATCTTATCCGTATTATTATGGTAGGTATATCTTGTAATAAGATCATTAGCTTCTTTTTCTTCTATTAGACGGTTTCTACCATCGTTGGAATATTTTCTATATTTGGTAACTGTTTGATTAGAGCCATCTTGTCCGGTAATATTTCCAATAAATTTTTCTTCAATTAAATTACCAACGTTATCGTAACCATAATGTTTTGAATAAAGCTTATTATTATTTGCATCTAATAAAGACCTGCCAGTTAAAAAAGCAGATCTTTCCGTTCCCGGCTCTCCCCATGTAAGCAGCTCTTTTGTTACTAAAGAGTTTTCATTATAACGCTCTATTGCTTCTAATTTTAGAAATTTTGAATACCTGTAAATGGTCTTGTTATTATTAGAATCATAAGTTTCAGTATATCCGCCAGATTTTTCAAATTCCCCGGGATGATATATGAAAGCATATAATTCTTGAGGCTTTTCGTTTTCTTCAAAGGTAATGCTTAGGCTTTTAACCCTCATAAACCGAGAGTCATCCTTATTGGGTATATTGATATGCTGATTATTTACCTGATGATCGCCGAGAGTATAATACTCTAGATGGATTTGACGTTTGTCAGGATACTTACAATCGGTAATTATTTTATCATCGGATTCGTGATATTTATATTCTTCATTGGGACTTTCCGGACAGAGTTTAGATAAAACATACAAATCTTCGATCTTGTCAACAAGACTAGTTTTCCAGTGATCTTCTTTAATGGTTTTTCTATAATTCCAATCATATAATTGATCTATACTCTTCTTTATTTCCTTTCCAATATATTTAAGTGTTTTATTACATGCCGTTGTACAAACATACCCTTTAATATCTATGAAGGAAAACTTCTTAGAAAGAGAAGGGGAGTAAGAGCTGATATTAATTAAATTGTTATCATCATCATAACTATAGTAGATCCAATTACCATTAGAAAGCCTTTCTCTTTGAAGATAAAATAGATAAGTCTCTTTAAATTTATTGAAAAAATAGTCGATGTAATACTGCTTTTTATCATCTTCTCTATATTTCTTATGTTCTTCTAATTTTTTATCTAAGATTTGTTTAAATGAGCCTTTTTGAGCTAGGTAGTGTCTTTCCGAACCATCCGGATAATCAATTTTTATAGTTTCTTCTTTATGATTAAATAATACATGATTTTTCCTAATGTTATTTCTGCCGCTATTTTCCGGGGTTGAATTGTTTGCTAAAGCTTTTAAAAAATTCGGATCTATTTCTAGAGTTATATCTTTTTCAAAAGCTGTTTTAAACTTTTTGTGAGAATTTAAATCACATCTTTTAGGTTCTTTATAGGGAACTTTAATTCCTGAAGGCTCGGTAATGTAAAAGTATAAATGACCATCGCAAAGTATTTTTAAATGAGGTATGTAATCATAACCTGTAGGAAAATTATAGTTTTTATATTTTTTGTATGATTGATTTATTGCTAATGGTTCTTCTCCCGAAGCTACTAAATCTACTGACGAAAAGACAAAATCTCCGGTTATTGCATTAACACATCCTGCAACAAATGACGACGGTTCACTTGCAATAGAAGCCGTTTCAAAGGGATTAATATTTTCTTCTGCAAAAGATGTAAAAGGAAATAAAAAAAACAATAGAATTATAAAAAATGATTTTTTCTTCATCTTAAATCTCGTAATAAAATAAAAGATAAAGCTTATGAGAGATTATTAAATATTTGTAAAGATGAAAAAGTTAAATTATTTTAAATCTGAAGTTGCATGTTTATTAAGAGTTTTATAATCATTATCAGCAACGATGGTTAAAAAGAAGCTTATTGAAATAAATGCCACTGCAAAACAGATTATTGTTTTAATATGCTGCGCATTTTTTTGTTTTCTTTGTTTTTTCTTTAAAGTTAAATAGAATAATCCTAAAAATATGGAAATAATGAATAATATGAATAAGAAGAAAGATACTATTCCATTAACAAATCCATAAGAATTACATAAAACGATTGCAAAAAATAAAAAAGTAAACAAAATAAAACCAATACCTGAAAAGATTAATATCTTATTAATAAATTTATCCGATATTTTAACAAAGCTTCCTATAAAGGAAAGAATAGCTCCTATAGTAATGCCTAAGAACGCTGCACCCAATACTATTATTAGTAACCATTTTTCCCAGGATAATAATTGGATATACTCAGAGCTAATTGCGATGTCTAAATTTCATAGGTAAAAATTTTACTCTAAAAACTTTTTTACCCCAAAATATTAAAAACGATTCTCTATGAGATATTTCAGATTAACATCTTATTGTGGAAAGTTTTTTTAAAATTGACCCCAATCAAATTTATACATTCAAAAAAATGAAATTTTTCATAGATAAATTTTTAAAAAAAATGATGATTTTCTCTAAGAAATATTATAAAATATTTCCTTCAACTAATCACATTAAAGGAGAAAATCATCAATGGCTAAAATATCACAAAAAACATTTCCATGGAAAGAACTAGAAAAAAAAGATGATTTGGAAAGATTGCAAATAACACTTGAATATCTTCCGGATGAAGAACTTATGAATATTTTAGAAGACGAAAGAAAAAACGGAAGAAATGATTATCCTATTAGATTTTTATGGAATTCAATAATAGCAGGTATTGTTTTTCAACATACAAGTATTAACAGCTTAATAAGAGAATTAAATCGTAATCCGTCTCTAAGAGAAATCTGTGGATTAGAACCTTTTAAAAAAGTTCCCAAAGATTACATCTATACAAGGTTTTTAAAAAAACTGATGAATCATGATAATTTAGTAGAAAAAATATTCAATCAATTAGTGCTAATGATTCAAAAGGAACTTCCTGATTTCGGAAAGAATTTATCGGGAGACGGAAAAGCTATTCAAACTATTGCTGCACCTAACAAAAACAATCATACTTTTAAACCTGACGGCAGAAGAGATACTGAGGCAAATTTTGGAGTAAAAAAATATTCGGGTATAGATGAAAACGGCAAATCTTGGCAGCAGGTAAAATCTTGGTTTGGTTATAAAGCTCATATTATAGCAGACTCAAAATATGAACTTCCTATTGCTTTTGAAGTCACAAAAGCTTCTTTTTCAGAAAACAAAGAATTGAAAAAGCTATTAGTGAATCTAAAAATAATTAATCCGGAAATAATCGATAGATGTGATTATTGCTCATTAGATAGAGGTTATGACGATGAGGATCTCATAAAGATCTTATGGGATAACTATAAGATAAAACCTATTATAGATATTCGTAATATGTGGAGAGATAGTGATAAAACAAAGCTTTTAGAAAATACAGATAATATAGTGTATGATTATAGAGGAACAATTAGCTGTTATTGCCCTGTAAGTGGAGAAATGAAAGACATGGCATATGCAGGCTTTGAAAAAGATCGAAATACTTTAAAATATCGATGTCCTTTTCAAGCATATGGCATTTCATGTAAAGGTCGGGAAAATTGCAAGTTTCAAAATGGTCTCAGAATAAATATTGATATTAACAGAAGATTATTTACTCCCTTGCCTCGAAGTACTTATAAATGGAAAAAAACATATAATAAACGAACATCTATAGAAAGGTTGAACAGTCGTATTGATGAATTTTTTGGATTTGAAAAACATTTCTATAGAGGTTTAAAAAAAGTAAAACTTCGTTTAAGTTTATCATTTATAACAATGTTATCAATGGCTCTTGGAAGAGTTCATCAAAAACAATTTGAAAAGATACGGAGTATGGTGAAAGCTGCATAATAAAAACAAAAACTGATAGATAAAAAAACTACGGAAGGGTGTCTTTACAAGCAAAAAATTATGTGTAAAATTGCTGATTTTTCAAAAAAATAGTTTAAAGACTATAAGTTTTTAATAAAAAATCTGTGAAAAAATAAATTCATCAAGGAAAAGTTTTGAACAATTTTTAAAAATTAGCTACATCGCAATTGCCTCATATAATTTTTTTTCTTGCCTTAAACTTCCAATCTATGAAATTGTAGGATGTTTTTTTAACGCAAAATTATGTTATATGAGAAGTTGCGTGAAACTAAGCATTACTCTGTAGCTAAATTAACATAAAAAAGAGAGCCTTTTCATGGAACAGTTAGAGTCAAAAGAATTAGGATGTTTTAAAGAACAATTGCAAGAGATCGTCAAACCCTATCAACAAGAGCAGAATCGGCGTCAAAAAAAAGCTGATTTTCTAGAAAAATGCATCAGGTGCATTGAAAAAAATGATTTTTTTCAACTAGATGAACTTTTAAGAAGCAAGCAGGCGAACGACGTTCCGGAAGATTCAAGTTTTAAATCGTGTGATTCTATTTTTAATCAATTGCGAAATTTTGCAGAGACTCAGATAGAAAATTATCGGGTAAAATTTAAAGGCACTTTGTTACAGCTAGCACAGGAAGCCGGTCTTCCTTTGGAAGTAGTTTTTCCCAGATTTTACGTGTTGAAAGGGATTGAAGGAAAGTTAGACTTCTCAACCAGAAGCACCGCAATAAATCAGATCACCATAAAGTCGATGGACCCGAAACGGATTGTTTCAACAGCTGTTAAATTAAAACGCAATCTTTATGATACTTCATTTGAACCGCAAGCATTCATTGATTCATTATTACAGTGTTACAAAGAGGTTTTAAAAAAAGAAGGTCGTGGAATAGGCGATGCGGTGCCTATTCATCAACTTTATACTGATTATGTATGGTCGCTCCAAAGCAAGGCATTTTTTCAGAATATGGATAAAGGAAAATTTAAAGGATACTCCCTAGAACAGTTTGCTGTAAATCTTTGGCGATTTTTCGAGTCTAATGTATCGACTGCCGAGGGAGGATACCGCATTAGATTGAATTCCGGACGAGGAAAATCATTTTGGTTGATTGATCAAGATGGTGAAAAACGGCAGATCACACATGCATTATTTATAAAAAACTAGAGGACCTTAAACTATGATGACGATAAGAGATATTGAACAGCTTAAACCCTTTCAAGCTAGAGCAATTATAGAAGGATTAAGAAAAGGAATTGTCCCTACGGAATATGTTTCATTTTTTACTGTAGGACGTCAAAATTGGTTGAAATTTGTCGAAGAGGATTTAGACTGTTTTATTGCGAATGGAGGCGGTAAGGTTCGTTTTATCAATGGCGATTATGGTGATGGAAAAACGCACTTTATGTCCATTATTCAGCAATTGGCGCTTCAAAAGAACTTTGCCTCTTCTTTTGTCGTTTTGACACGTGATGTCCCGATCCACAAATTCGAAGTTGTTTATCAAGAGATTGTGTCGCAACTTCGCGGCAATTTTGAAGGAGTAGGAATTCGAGCCGCAATCAAGCATTGGATCAAGGAACAAAAAATAGACGAACAAGATCTTGGGGAGATCTCTACTTCATTGCGTGAAATTCCAGGTTTGGGGCTTGACTTTGCTAACGCACTTATTGGGTTGTTACAAGCCCGTTCACCTTCTTCTGGCGAAGAAAGTGAAAATGAGGTCCCTGAAGAAGTATTATACCAATGGTTTGAAGGGAAAAAAATTGCTAAGAAAGACCTCAAGAAGTTTTATGTCTTTGAATTGCTCAATAAAACAAATAGTAAGAAATTTTTGCAGTCTCTGATCGTTTTCCTTAAGATGGCCAACCATAAAGGCCTTATCTTGTTTCTTGATGAGTTAGAGACCGTATTGGCGCAAGGAGCTTCCATTCGAAATGCAGCGTACGAAAATGTTCGATTGTTAATGGATAATACAGAGCATGCCCAGTATTTGCAGCTTTTCTTTTCACTGATCCCTGATGTGTTGTTATCGGAAAAAGGGTTTAAATCTTATGATGCCCTATGGAGCAGGGTGCGTACGGTTGGAGATTCCGATGATTTGAATTACCGTAGTACCTTGGTGGACTTACACAAAACCCCATTGAACCGACAAGAGCTGGTGGATTTAGGGGGCTCTTTAAGAAAAATTCATGAAATCTCTTACCGTTGGAGCGCAGAACGCTCTGTACCTAATGAGCTCATTGCCGGCATGTGTGAAAAGCAAGAAGAGATAGGAGCTTTAAGTGAGGTCCGTTTGTTTATCAAGCAGATGATTCGTTGTTTGGATATCACAGAACAGGGGAGTGCAATGGATGAATCTAATCTCCTTGAGAATCTTTTGGAAAGCCATAAAGAAACGGAAATAGAAAAAACACGTCAACTTGAACCTGCTTGGGATGCTTAACATGGATAGATTTTCTTTAAGGTGTGCCGTTGAACGGTTACGTGACGGATTATTTGATTCTGTAGCAGTGAATTGCTTGACTGTGGAAAAGGATCGAATCGAAAATGTTTTTTCTAAAGGCTTAAAGGCAATCGCAAAAGGAAAATCGGATCATTTGTGTATTTGCGGGTCTTATGGGCAGGGAAAATCACATACTTTAACCTATTTGAATGAATTAGCTCTTTCTCAGGGTTATGCCACGAGTGTCATTCAGTTAGATTTAAGAGAAGTTCCTTTCCATCAATTTTCTACCGTTTATCGGTCAATCATGAGAAGACTTTCTTTACCTGATAGTAAAAAAATTACGAATGCATGGAAAAATTTGGCTGATAAGAGTTCCTTGGGGCTTTTAGAAACTATGCCTCATCGCTTTAGGATGATACTTACCGCTATGCTTTGTAAGAACAAGCGGCTCACTCCAAAGGAAAGTTTGTTAAAGAAGCATCAAGCTTATCGACCCAAGGAGTATGAATATTGGCTCGACAAAGCTTTGATGGGATATGACATACCTATTGCTTATCTTAAAAGTATCTGCAAATATCGAGAAGTCGAAGGCTACCGTGAGCAATCTCTGATTTGCCGTGGAAATGACCCCTATTTTCAAATAGTTCAATCCTTAGGGCGTATTCTAAAAGAAATGGGGTATAAGGGATTGTTGCTATTTTTTGATGAG
>CAYNVX010000073.1:0-7842 GCA_964400755.1 uncultured bacterium
AAATAAAATCTAAAATATTTTTTTAAGCTTTCTTTTTGCCTGCGATGATAAACGACACCTTCATTTATTGGCTAAAATTGCCCATTTGACAAGACAGGAAGAGTCTCTTGATTTTATTAACTCCCATCCCGGAAAAGTCGATCTTTTGGATTATGTTAAAAAATGGGAGGCTACTCTAAGCGTCCCTCATCTAGAGAAGAAAGCTTAAAAAAATATTTTAGATTTTATTTTATAAAGAATTTAGACATAAAAAAACCCACTAAAAAGTGGGTTTTTTAAAGCTTTAAAATTCAAAAATAAATTCTTACCAGAATTTAACTTTTGAAGCGATTTTTCCAATTACTGAACCAATAGCTTTGCAAGGTCCAAAAAGACATGCTGACCATGATTTTTTTGTATTTTCAACTGTAGAGCTAACATATGGTCTTACGCTTGTTGGGATAATGCCTAATGCAAAATGATAAGCTTTTATAGTTGTTGTTTTTGCTGCTGTTGTTTGTTCAACTGATTCTTTTGATAGTGTTACAAATGGAAGATAATATTTTCCAAAACTACCTTCAATTGCAAATGATCCTATTTTCATTATTTTTGCCTCCAAATATATATACATGTTTTATTAAAGCGGCAATATAATATGACTTTCCCCAATAATCTGCAATACTAAGATTTTTTTTATGTAATATAAAGATTTTATTTACATTTTCAAAATTTTACTTAGAGTCGGCTTGGGCCATATCGGTTTCTTTTTTGTCATTTACCTGAGGTTCTTGCTCTTGGAAAACTATCTCATTATCCTTAACGGTTATCAGATAGTTTTTCTTAGCTTCAGGATGCATAAGAAGTTTTTCCGCAAGAGGATCTTCTAAATATTGCTCGATTGTTCGTCTTAGCGGCCTTGCTCCCATTTCCGGCTGATAGCCTTTTTCTACAAGCAGATCTGTAGCTTGTGCATCAATATCTATAAGAATATGTTTTTTCTCTAAGCGGCTTTTTAATTTGTCAAATTCAAGTTTTACAACTGCCTTTAAGGCTTCTTTATCTAATGTTTTAAAGATGACAGTACTGTCCAAACGATTGATAAACTCAGGTTTGAAATGTTTTTTTACAGCTCCTTCAATTTTTTCCTGCATAAGCTTATAGTCCATAAGATTGTCAGAAGCTCCAAAACCTACTTCAGTAGATTTTCTGATAAGGTCGGCACCTAAATTCGAGGTCATGATGATGATAGTATTTTTGAAATCTATCTTTCTTCCCATCGAATCTGTAATTTTTCCTTCTTCCATAATCTGTAGAAGTAAATTCATTACATCAGGATGTGCTTTTTCAACTTCGTCAAATAATACTACGCAATATGGGCGCTGTCTTACCTGTTCAGTAACCTGTCCGCCTTCTTCATGTCCTACATATCCTGGAGGAGATCCTGTTATTCTTGATGCCGCGAATTTCTCCATATATTCAGACATGTCAACTTGAATAAGGGCATCTTCTCCGCCGAACATGTGAATAGCTAATAATCTTGCAAGAAGCGTTTTACCAACTCCTGTAGGTCCTAAGAATAAGAATGAGCCTATCGGACGGTTAGGATCTTTTATGTCGGCCCTGCTTCTTCTAATAGCACGGCATACATTGTTTAAAGCCTCTTTTTGACCAATAATATTTTCATTTAAGACTTCTTCCATTTTGAGGATTTTTTCTATCTCAGTCTCTGTTAGGCGAGATAGAGGTATACCTGTCTGCTTTGCAATAATAAAGGCAATATCCTCTTCATCAACAATAGCTTTATGCTCTTCTTTAGCTTGCTCTTGTTCTAATCTGATCGTATGCAGCTTTTCTCTTAATTTTTTTTCTGAATCTCTTAATTTAGCTGCTTTTTCATATTCCTGTTTTCCTATAGATTCTTCTTTAGATATGCGAAGTGTTTCAATTTCAGATTCAAGTTTTACTATTTCCGGCGGCTGATGCATTGTTGAAATCCTAGCTTTTGCTCCCGCTTCATCCATCAGGTCAATAGCTTTATCCGGTAAAAATCTTCCGGAAATATATCTGTCAGATAGTTCAACTGCAGACTGAATCGCACCTTCTGTATATGTGCAGTTATGATGATCTTCATATTTTTGTTTTAGACCATTTAATATCTCTTTACTTTCTGCTTGTGATGGAGGCACGACAAGTATCTTTTGGAAACGTCTTTCCAATGCAGCATCTTTTTCTATGAATTTTCTATATTCGTCTAAAGTTGTTGCTCCAATACATTGTATCTCGCCGCGAGATAGCATTGGTTTTAAGATGTTAGATGCATCGATGGCGCCTTCTGCAGCACCCGCTCCAACGATTGTATGAAGCTCATCGATGAAAAGAAGGACGTTGCCGTTCTTTTTTATCTCATCCATTACCGCTTTGATCCTTTCTTCAAACTGACCGCGGTATTTTGTTCCAGCAATCATTAAAGTAAGGTCTAAGGAAATTAACTTTTTCTTTCTAAGGATGTCAGGTACGTCGCCGTTAACTATCGCATGAGCTAAGCCCTCAACAATAGCTGTTTTGCCAACTCCAGCCTCGCCGATAAGAACGGGGTTGTTTTTTCTTCTTCTACAAAGAATTAAGATTAAGCGCTCTATCTCCTTTTTTCTGCCAATAACAGGATCCATTTTTCCTTCTCGGCACATCTCTGTCAGATCATGACCATAAGCTCTTAGAGCCGGCATTTTGTCGTTTATTGCTTTGTCTTGCTGCTGCCTTGCCTGAGAGGGTCCCTGTTGAGAATTGGAGCTCATTGGCGGCAGCTGTAAATTAAAGGTCTCCAGTTCTTTCAATATCTCTTTTCTGATTTCTTTTAAATCGACATTCATATTCTCAAGCACTTGAGCTGCAACACCATCTGTTTGACGTAAAAGAGCTAGTAAAAGATGCTCTGTTCCTACATAGTTGTGGTTTAAATTAGCCGCTTCTTCATTGGCAAATTCAAATACTTTCTTTACCTTTCCAGTAAGAGCAGGGTCTCCATAAACTTGTATCTCCGGACCAAAACCGACCACTTTTTCTATTTCAGAACGAATGTTGTCATAGTTTAAATTCATGTTTTTCAGTACGTTAACAGCTATTCCCTGACCAAGCTTCATTAAGCCTAATAAAACGTGCTCTGTGCCTAAATAGTTGTGATTAAGCCTTTGAGCCTCTTTTTTAGCTAGCTTGATAACCTGTTTAGCTCTATTGGTGAATTTGTCAAACATGATATTTTGCCCTTATTTATATATATGGTTCCGAAACCTAATTTTAAAGGTTTTACCCCTTTTTTGTAAAATTATCAGATTGGAAATTATTTAAAAATTATATTTATGGTTTTTCTCTTTAAAATGGAAAAATACGTTGTTAAATGCTTAAAAATAAGCAAGATAGCAGGTGAAGTTTTATTTCCATCCGCTATCTTGGAATAGATTTTAATAAATATATCTGTATCTTTCTTTGGTTCCGAAGGGGATTATTCCTAAAAGATTCTTCTTTTCAGCGATCATCATTACCTTTTTTGCTCCAGGAGGCAGTGTAGCTTTTTTATTCTCATAATTATACTTTTTTGTAGAAAAAATAGATCTGTTTTTTACTATAAAGCCAATTGTATAGATAGCTGCAATTATTGCAGCTGAGCCAGCTATATAAGGTTTATATGGTACTGGTGGCATTTTAGCTGCTAAGCTTGAAAGATTAGATACTGATAATGAAAGTTTTTGTAATAATGCAGATAGTGATTTGCTTATATCAACTACGCTTTTAGATAAAAATGTCTTAATGGTTTCTGAAGATACAAATCTTTCATATGGAGCACAGATATTTTCTGAAAGTAGTGGTAACATATTATTCTTCTTGTTTATAATTATTATTATTTTAGTAATTTGCCTAGTAATTATTATACTATATTTACTGAGTAATTATAAATAATTATAATAATAAATATTATAATTAAAAGAATGCTTTTATGTTTGTTTTCTAATGTTTTTTTTAATTAAGAAAAATTATGGATAAAATAAAAATTATAGATTCAAAAAAGGCTTCAGCTGAAAAAAATATGCTGGTAGATAGAGATTTTTTGAATAATCTCGAAAATAGTCCCATCCTCCATTTATATGATTGGGATAAAGATAGTGCAACTTATGGATATTTTACGGATCCTATGAAATATATTGATCTAGATAGGGCTAAAAAAAGAGGACTTGATCTTGCAAGGCGTCCTACCGGAGGTGGCATAACTTTTCATATTTGGGATCTGGCCTTTTCTTTTTTAATGCCATCATCAAACCCAAATTTTTCTAATGACCCTTTAGTTAATTATAAATTTGTAAATCAGGTTGTTTTAGATGCTGTTTCAGAATATTTGTCTATTTCAGGCAAGATGAATCTAACTGTAGAGGATTTTAAAACGTCTTCTGAGAACTGTTCTTATTTTTGTATGGCAAGGCCTACTAAATATGATGTTATTATGAATAATAAGAAAATTGCCGGCGCTGCGCAGCGTAAAACAAAAAAAGGCTATCTGCATCAGGGATCAATTTCTTTGAAAATGGCGGACAGGGACTATCTGGAAGATATCCTGCTCGATAAAAAAGTTGTTGAGGCTATTTTTGAAAATAGCCTGCCTGTTCTTGATGAAAGAAAATCTTTAGAAGGGGGTAGATTAGAGATCAAAGAGCTTTTAGTGAAATATTTTAAAATTAGGTTAGAAATATTCCCATAAAGCTTGTATTGGTATGGAATAAATATCTTTTTCTATAGCTTCAATTCTATCGGCAAAATGTAGAACAAAACCCCTGTGGAATTTATTTTTAGCTATTGATTTAAGATATTTTAAACCTTTCAAGTGATCGGATTTGATTGTTCTTGAACTTTTTACTTCTATACCTATGATGGTGCCATCATTTTTTTCTAAAACAAAATCAACTTCATTATCATTTGTTCTAAAGTGATAAAGATCGATTTTAGATTTGGCCCAACTTTTTTGTTTCAATAATTCTGAAAAAACAAAATTTTCTATAAATTGACCTAATAAAGAAGGATCATTGGAGAATTTATTTTGATCAATTTCTAGTAATTGTCCTAAAAATGAGGTATCACAAATATGAAGTTTGGGAGATTTAATAATTCTTTTTCCATAATTAGTAAACCAAGCAGGTAATAATTGAATAAAATATAATATTTCTAATAAATGCAAATAGCGTTTTAAGGTCATGTTAATCATACCCAAAGATCTTGAGATATCTGAGGTATTTAATAACATACCGCTTCTTGTTGCTAATAATTTAAATAATCTGGGGAATTCATGGATAGCTTCAATGTTTGAGATATCTTTTACATCTCGTTGTAATATTGTTTGTAAATAAGAGCTAATCCAACGCTTTACATCGTCTAAATTAGTAAAGTTTTGAACAGGTGGAAAACCGCCGAAGAGAAGTGTTTTATAAAAATCATTAATATTAAGCTTGTTAAAAGTACTTTTGGGTAGTTCCTTTTTAAAGATATTATCTATAAAATTTTCTTTTTTTTGTTTAAGTTCTCCCTGAGAAAAAGGGAACATATTAACAATGCCCATTCTTCCAGCTAAAGAATCACCTAATTTTGGTAAAAGCATAGGATTTGCTGATCCGGTTAATAAATATCTTCCATAAGAACGATTTTGATCCACATCTTTTTTTATTGATAAAAATATTTCAGGAACTCTTTGTACTTCATCAATAATCAAAGGTTTAGGAAGAGAGGATAGCCAGCCTGAAGGATCTCTTAAAGCATTTGATAGAGAAAGGTCATCGTCGAAAGTCACATAAGTATAATTTTTTGTGTTTGCAATCGATTTTACCCAAGTAGTTTTACCTGTTTGTCTTGGTCCGGTGATTAAAACAACTGGCATAATTTTTAAATAAGCATTAATTTCTTCTTCTATAAATCTTTTTAACATCTTAACTCCTTTTGTGTGTAATTTTAACAGTTAATGTTAAAATTGTAAACAAATAATGTAGATGGTTGATAATGAGTGAGTTGCTAATAATTAAAATTTAGTGAAGTGTTTTAATTGAAGAGTAGTTTTAAATATTTAAAAAAAGCCTTTCTTAAGACTGCAAAATATTTCTCATTAATAGTATATTATAACTTTTATTAATAATTTTAGGGAAAGTCATATGTCATCGAAAAATAAAACAGCTATTTCTCCAACTAGAGAAGAAGACTACTCAGAGTGGTATCAACAGGTAATAAAAGCAGCAGACCTTGCCGAACATTCTCCAGTAAGAGGATGTATGGTTATCAAACCCTGGGGATATGGCATTTGGGAGAATATCCAAGCTGTTTTAAATAAAATGATTAAAGACACCGGTCATAAAAATGCATACTTTCCTTTATTTATTCCTTTATCTTTTATGGAAAAAGAGGCTCAGCATGTCGAAGGCTTTGCAAAGGAATGTGCTGTTGTTACCCATCACCGCCTAACTAAAGGAAAAGATGGAAAACTTGTTCCAGATGGTGAGCTTGAAGAGCCCTTGGTTGTTAGACCTACATCTGAAATGATAATAGGGGATGCATTTTCAAGATGGGTCGAATCTTATAGAGACTTACCCTTATTGATAAATCAATGGGCTAATATTGTTAGATGGGAAATGAGAACAAGGCTTTTTTTAAGGACCACTGAATTTCTTTGGCAGGAAGGTCACACTGTTCATGCAACACAAGAAGAAGCTCAAGAAGAAGTTTTCAAAATGTTAAATGTCTATGCTGATTTTTGTGAAAATTATCTAGCAATACCGGTCATTAAAGGAGAAAAAACTGCATTAGAAAAATTCCCTGGTGCTGTTTCTACTTATTGTATCGAGGCTATCATGCAGGATAAAAAAGCTCTTCAGTGCGGAACTTCACATTTTCTGGGTCAGAACTTTGCTAAATCCTGCAATATTAAATTTGCTAATGAAAACGAAAAAGTCGAATATGGCTGGACCACTTCCTGGGGGGTAACTACCAGACTTGTAGGAGGGTTGATCATGACCCATAGTGATGATGATGGACTTGTTCTTCCTCCAAAAATCGCTCCTTCACATATTGTCATTTTGCCAATAGTTCATAATGAAGAAGTTAAAAAAGAAGTTATGACATATTGCCAAGAATTAAAATCGGAGCTAGAAAAGATTACCTATCATAACAGAACACTTGATGTGATCCTAGATGATAGAGATATCCGCGGGGGAGAAAAAAAATGGTCATGGGTTAAAAAAGGTGTGCCTATCCAAATAGAAATTGGTCCAAGGGATATTAAATCCAATTCATTGTTTGTAATGCGAAGAGATACAAAAAAGTCAGCTCCACAACCTAGGGATAAATTTGTTTCTACCGTTAAAGAACAATTGGATGAAATGCAAAATTCCCTTTTTGAAAAAGCTCTTCAGTTTAGAAAAGAAAATATTGTTGAAATTGATACTAAAGAAAAATTCTATCAGTTTTTTGCTTCTGATAATAAATCTGAAAATAATGGCGGATTTGCTAAAGTCCATTTCTCTTTAGATGAGAAAATAGAAGAAAAAATTAAAGAAGATCTGTCTGTGACTGTAAGATCTATTCCTCTAGAAGATGATGAAATGGGGAAATGTATCTTTACAGGTAAAGAAAGCAAAAAGAGAGTACTTTTTGCTAAAGCTTATTAATTTAAAGGAGAAAATTTAGATGTTATCTTTTTTACGTAAATACCAACGAATATTTTTTGTTTTGATTGCTATATTTGTAATTGTTACTTTTTCCTTTTTCGGAATAGAAAGAGCTGTTCAAGATATCCGTAAAGTTGAAGATAAAGATATTGGGATCGCTGTGAATAATTCT
>CAYNVX010000074.1:0-7815 GCA_964400755.1 uncultured bacterium
TCATTTTCTCAAAGTTTTACTTCAAAATGCAAACTAAAACTTTTAATTACACCCGAAACTGGCATTTAATATTAATAACTTATTTAAGATATCTTCCTTCAGATAATTTATGGTACTTATCAATCTTTAAAAGATCTCTCATTAATCTTTCAGAAGAAGAGCTTTATTTTTGTTATACAATTTTACCTATGCTTTCTAAAGAGCCAGATTATAAAAGTTATGTAAGTGATTTGATTGAATATATTGAAAAAAAAATAGCCAGCTCAAATTAGAGCTGGCATATAATGTATAGAAATTAGCCGATTGCTTCTTCTTCTTTTTCTTCGCCTTCGTCTGATGGATCTTCATCATTGATAGCTAGAGCTTCTTCAGCTTTTGTAGATTCTTCTTCTTTTGGTTCATCTTCTCTAGAGATCATTACAAGAGAAACACCTGTTTCATCTTCAGGTTTTGGATCAGTGCCTTCAGCAAAAAGAGGATATGCAGCAAGCATACCAATTACATATAGTGATAATGCAACTTTTTTCATGGGTTATCTCCTTTTTAGTTTGTGTGTTCTTAATTTTCATATCAATTGATGATATTTATATGTTGTAAGAATTTAAGCTTTTTCTTTTTTTTTCACAATAATATTATGAGTGAAATTAAATTACGCAAATGTAAATTAACACAATCTTAATAATTATTTTTTTATTTGTTTGTTTAATTGGAGTTCTTATTTAAGCCATTGTTTTGTTTGATTATAAAATGATGTGCCTATTGCTATGTTATAAGAAAAAAAAGCAATACAAAAGCCTCAGCAGATTCTTAATATTTTAATCTTTTTCTATTTTTGCAATGTGATTAATTATTTTTATTATGCTGTCAGGGTTTAATGACATAGAATCTATTTTTAGTTTTACTAAAAACTCTGCAAAATCACTATGGTCGCTTGGTCCCTGGCCGCATATTCCAACTTTACAATTGTTTTCTTTAGCTGTTTTTATTAAGTATTCAATCGATCTTTTTACCGCTTCATTTCTTTCATCAAATAAGGAAGCGAGCTCTTCAGAGTCCCTATCTATTCCCAGTGTTAATTGGGTTAGGTCGTTAGAGCCAATAGAAAAACCATCAAATCTTTGTGCAAATTCTTTTGCTAAAATAATGTTTGAAGGTATTTCAGCCATCACATAGATTTTTAAATCGTTTTCACCACGTTTGAGATTATTTTCAGCTAAAACCTCTAATACCTTATCTGCTTCTTCAAGTGTTCTGCAAAAAGGGATCATGATTATCACATTTTTTAGACCAATTTCCTCTCTTACTTTTTTTATGGCAGCACATTCCAAGTTAAAGCCTTCGCGGTATCTTTTATTATAATATCTGGAAGCGCCTCTAAATCCGATCATAGGGTTGTCTTCTTGAAATTCAAATTGCTCTCCTCCGATCAAGTTGGCATATTCATTGGTTTTAAAGTCGCTCATTCTAACAATTACCGGATAGGGATATTGTGATGCAGCAATTTTTCCAATGCTAAGAGATAAATTTTCGATAAAATATTTCTTTTTGTCTTTATATCTTCTGGTTATGCCGGCGATAATTTTTTTTGTTTTTTTATTATTAATCTTATCAAAATGAACTAAAGCCATAGGATGGATTTTTATAATATTGTTTATGATGAACTCCATCCTTGCCAGGCCAATGCCTTTGCATGGCAGATGCCACCAGTGAAAAGCCCCATCGGGGCTGGCTATGTTGATCATTAACTGTGTTGATACTTTAGGCAGCTTGGAAAGGTCGATCTCTTCTTCTGAATATTTTAAAAGGCCATCATAGATAATCCCTTCGTCTCCCTGGACGCAGGACATGGTAATATTTTGACCATGTTTTAAAATCTTGGTAGCATTATTTGTTCCAACAATTGCAGGGACTCTAAGTTCTCTACTAACAATGGCTGCATGCGATGTCCTTCCTCCATGATCGGTAATTATTCCTTTTGCTTTTTTCATTATGGGAACCCAGTCAGGAGAGGTAATTTCAGTAACCAAGATAGAGCCTTCTTCAAATTTCTCAATATCCTTGATATTTTTTATAACTTGTACTTTTCCTGAAGCTATCGCTTCACCAATTGCTAAGCCTTTTAATATCTCTTTTCCTTTTTCAACCATCTGATAGGTTTTATAAGAAGAGGCTTTTGTTTGTGATTGAACTGTTTCAGGTCTTGCTTGAACAATAAAAAGCTGATTTGTTTCGCCGTCTTTGGCCCATTCGATGTCCATAGGCTTTTTATAATGATCTTCTATTGTTTTTCCCCATGATCCCAGTTTTAAGATTTCTTCATCGGATAAAACAAAGGAGTCCTGCTCGGCTTTTGATGTTTTGATATTTTTGGTTGAGGATTTTGATTTATAAATCATCTTTTTTTCTTTTCTTCCCAATTTTTTTTCAATAATTGGAAAAATATTGGGCTGGTCTAGAAGAGGTTTGAAAACAATATATTCATCAGGATTGACAGCACCCTGTACGACATTTTCTCCAAGACCAAAGGCTGCATTAATTATAACAACTTCTCTAAAGCCTGTATCAGTATCTAAAGTGAACATTACTCCGGAGCCGGCTTTATCAGATCTTACCATCTTTTGAATTCCAATCGACAAGGCTATTTTAGTATGTCCAAAACCTTTTTCTTCTCTATAACTGATAGCTCTATCTGTAAATAGAGAGGCATAGCATCTTATGCAGGATTTAATAAGCATTTCTTCGCCTCTAACGTTTAGGTAGCTTTCCTGTTGTCCTGCAAAGCTAGCCTCCGGCAAATCTTCTGCCGTGGCACTGCTTCTTACAGCTACATCGACGTCCTTTTTTTTATAAAACTTGCAAAGGTCTGTATATGCGATGAGAATATCTTTTTTTATTTTCTCCGGAAATTTTCCTTTTAAAATTAAACTGCGTATTTCTTTTCCTGTTTTTTGAAGTGAGGCTTTTTTTTCTTGAAGTGCTTTAACCAAGGAAGATATCTTTTCGTCTAGCTTATTGAATTTTAAGAATTCCATATAGGCTAAAGATGTTGTTGCAAAGCCGTTCGGCACATCAATCTTCTTCTCTTTTAAAGAAAAGTACATTTCTCCAAGTGAAGCATTTTTACCGCCGACTGTTGGCACATCATCATAGCGCAGAGTGTCAAACCATCTAATATAATTATTATCCATAAAAACACCTCTCATCCCTTATTTTTACTTTACAATAAAAATATTATTTGTGGTATGCAAAATTAATAGAGAGGAAGAGAGCTTATGTCATCTTTATCAGCTTATAGAAAGCGCAGACAATTTAAAAAAACACCGGAGCCCAAAGGAAGAAAAAAAACAGCAATAGGTAAAAAACCTATTTTTGTTGTGCAGCGTCATGCCGCATCTCATCTGCACTATGATTTCAGAATAGAAATGAGAGGGACTTTGAAATCCTGGGCCGTTCCTAAAGGCATACCTGGAGCTACAAACATTAAAAGGCTTGCCATACAAACTGAGGATCATCCGATTGAATATGCTTCATTCGAAGGGAAAATACCAAAAGGTGAATATGGGGCAGGAACAGTAAAAATATGGGACAAAGGGACATTTACAAATATCAAGATAGATAAGAAAGGCAAGGAAATACCACTGTCCACCAGCTATAGAAAAGGGGAGATTGCTATTTATCTTGAAGGTAAAAAACTAAAAAGCGCTTATGCGCTGATCCATTTTAAAGATAAAAACTGGTTTTTAATCAAAATGAAAAAAAGAAATTATGAAAAAGAATAAAATCGAAAAAAAAGAGCCTGTTTTTATCTCTCCCATGCTGGCAACTTTAACCTATGACTATTTTTCAGATAATGATTGGATTTATGAGCCGAAGCTAGATGGAATTAGGTGCATAGTTGTTAAAAAAGATAGGAAAGTTACCCTTTATTCCAGAAACAGAAATAACTTGAATAAAAGATTTTCTTCTCTTTTACCATTGTTTCAAAAGCAGAAAAGCAATTTCATTTTAGATGGTGAAATTGTAGCCTTTGATAAAAAAGTTACAAGTTTTTCAAAACTGCAGCAGTCAGAAAAATCCAAGACACCAATTTACTTTTATGCTTTTGATCTTTTGTATTTTGATAAATATGACCTTAGGAAAATAGATCTTCTTGAGAGAAAAAGGATCTTAAAGACGAACTTTGAATTTTCCTCTCATTTTCGATATACCCCTCACAAGACAAAAGAAGGGGAGAAATATTTTTCCCTAGCTTGTAAAAAAGGGTGGGAAGGGGTCATGGCCAAGAAAGCAGATTCTAAATATTTATCAAAAAGATCTAGAGACTGGCTGAAGTTCAAATGTGGTAATCGTCAGGAATTTATAATCGGAGGATATACCGATCCTGAAGGTTCAAGAGTTGGTTTTGGAGCTCTATTAATTGGCTTTCGTAAAAATGGCAAGCTCAAATATGCAGGAAAGGTTGGAACCGGCTATGACAGGGAGTTTTTGAAAAAATTAAGCAGCAGATTGAAAAAGATTGAAAGGTCCTCTTCACCTTTTTCAGATGAAAAAACTCAAAAATTAAAAGCTCATTGGGTGAGGCCCTCTATTGTCTGTGAGATATCTTTTACTGAATGGACAGAAGATGGGAAATTAAGACATCCCAGCTTTTTAGGCTTGCGGTTCGACAAGCCGGCAAAATTGGTTATTAAAGAAACGGCCCAGGCTAGGAAAAAATGAAAGTAGAGATAACCCACAAAGATAAGATCCTTTTTAAAAAAGATAAGATTACGAAAGAGGAGTTTGTTAATTACTATAAATACATTGCAAAATATATTTTGCCCCTTATTAAAGATAGCCCGATATCTCTAATGCGTTTTCCAGATGGTCCTAAGGGATTAAAATTCTATCAAAAAAATGTTCCTGATTATTTTCCAAAATGGATCAAAACAGTAACAGTCAAAAGAAAAGGCCAAAAACCCATTAATATGGTTATTTGCAATGACAAAGATACTCTTTTATATTTAGCTAATCAGGTTTGTGTATTGCACCCATGGCTTTCTAAAAAAGATAAGCTTGATTATCCCGATAGGCTTATATTTGATCTTGATCCCGGTAAAGCCTCTTTTGATAAAGTTATTGAATCGGCAAAGGATCTAAAAAAGGTTTTAGATAAATTAAAGTTAACTTCTTTTGTTATGACAACAGGATCTAAAGGGGTTCATGTAATAGTCTCAATAAAAAGGGAAAAAACCTTTGATGAAGTAAGATCTTTTGCAAGAGATGTAGCTCAATACCTCGCTCAATCTTTTCCCAATAAATATACTATAGAAACTCGGAAAAATAAAAGAAGGGGAAGGATTTTTATAGATTATTTAAGAAACGGCTTTGCTCAAACTTCTGTAGCTCCCTATTCGATCAGGTCTATAGAAAACGCGCCTATTGCTACCCCTATAAAATGGAGCGAGCTAAATAATATAGATGCTCAAAGCTTTAATATTAAAAATATAAAAAAAAGAAGATCTAATCCTTTTTCTTCAATAGATAAGAAAGCTTATTCTTTAGAAAAGGCGATGAAAAAAATTAAAGAGCTTTTTACAAATGATCAGTGATTTAATTACCTGAACTTTTTATACTTTTGTTATAAAAAATTTCATGGTAACAAAATATGTCCCATTATATTAATCCAATTAGATTTTATTATGAAAAAGATCAGGCTGATTTTAAAAAACAAGGCGGATTGTTAGAGGGTTTTGAGTGTCGCTTTCTAGATAAATCAAGCGTCTTTTTTCTTTTTTTAGTTCAATATCATCACCCTACTTCCTTAGAGAGATTACACTCTTTTTTTAATGATGCTGAAATCAAAGAGATAGGTAGCCTTTCCTTTGAAAATGTTAAGGAAAGAGAAAAATTTTGTAGAACTCAAAAAAAGGTAAAAATTGTTTGTGAAGAAGGCAGGTTTTTTTTAAGATCGGGATAAAGCCTTTTATTGAACAAAAGAGAGCTCTCTTTCATCATAACGAGCCAATGAACAACTAAATCTCCTAGGCTAAAAATCCATCCCCTATATTATAAACCTGTCAAACTAAATCGTGCATGTGCTCTGTTCTGAGCATCAAAGGAGAAGTTTCTATTTGTCCTATATCCACAATCTCTTGGATTCTCTCACTATATTCTTTTGATATTGCATTATTTTCTGTCAAGATGCGCCACATAGTTCTTAATTGATCTGGACCATTTGTTTTAAACCAGCCTAAATCCATAATATCGAGAACTAAATCAAAGGAACCTGATAGGGGTAAGGGAGATTAAATTAAATTTCCCTTACCCCTATCAGGTATAGCCCAATTCCAAACGCCTCTCAAAACAAAGAGCCAAAACTCTAATACTATTTTTTGTTTGTTTTTTAATCTAAGTTAAGCTGTCTTTGGATCATTATTATTAGAGTTATATTTTTTATTAATCATAGAAAAATCATACGAACTAACTTTATATAATTCAAGGCGTTCCTTGACTCCATAGATAAATCTAGGGGATTGCGTCACGTCATTTGTTCATCTCGAAAATATCTAGTAGCATAATAAGCTAAAAAGCCGGCTGCTATAGAAGTGAGAGCTATAGCACATAAGGTCTAATATTTCTTTTTTGAGGAAGAGTTATATTACGAGCTCGAGGCCATCTTCTTTTAGGATTAAATGTAATAGTTGATAGAGTGTTACTAGCAAGATTAATCTCGTTTAGATTAATCCAGTTAGCGCCGAAGTTTACAGGTAGCTCTACTATTTGGTTTACTTGAAGATAAAGCTTTTCTAGATTATTCCAGTTAGCGCCGAAGTTTTCAGGTAGCTGTCTTATGTGGTTTCCAGGAAGATCAAGCCTTCTTAGATTATTCCAGTTAGCGCCGAAGTTTTCAGGTAGCTCTCCTATTTGGTTTCTAGGAAGATCAAGCCAGATTAGATTAATCCATTTAGCGCCGAAGTTTACAGGTAGCTCTACTATTTGGTTTCCTTGAAGAAAAAGCCAGCCTAGATTAATCCAGTTAGCGCCGAAGTTTACAGGTAGCTCTCCTATTTGGTTTCCAGAAAGATAAAGCCAGGTTAGATTAATCCAGTTAGCACCGAAGTTTACAGGTAGCTCTACTATTTGGTTTCTATTAAGAAAAAGCCGGCCTAGATTATTCCAGTTAGCGCCGAAGTTTTCAGGTAGCTCTACTATTTGGTTTCCTTGAAGATCAAGCAGGCCTAGATTATTCCAGTTAGCGCCGAAGTTTTCAGGTAGCTCTCTTATTTGGTTTTCTTGAAGATAAAGCTGGTGTAGATTAATCCAGTTAGCGCCGAAGTTTTCAGGCAGCGCTACTATTTGGTTTCCAGAAAGATTAAACTCGTTTAGATTATGAAATAATTCTAATTCTTTAGGAACGCTAGTTAGTTGTAGCTTCTGCAATTGAAGACTTGTGATATTATTTATGTTTGCTTGATTTTGCGGATTATTTAAAAAAGTTCTTATTTGAGCGGCTTTTTGAGCCATTGTTAATTGATGGTTATCAATAATAGGAGTTAATCCTCCTAGGCTTTCAGCTAGTCTTGGAGCTATTAATAATAAATTCCTGTCCTGATTCCACTGATCTATAATTTTAAAGTTCTCAACATTTATAACTTCTGAAGGAACGGGTTTAGCTTCTTTTCTTTGAAAGAAGAACAGGAGCTGGGTTTCGTAATGAGGGGTTCTATTCAAATCTTCTATAGTGCTGTTATAAATTCTTGTAATGGCTTCGTTAGCTTTTTCGCCTTCTCTTATGCTTCCAAAAGATATGTTAATATCATTTTCAAAAATTTG
>CAYNVX010000075.1:0-7728 GCA_964400755.1 uncultured bacterium
TAATCAAATTTTGACTTATTAACAAAAAATTAGCTAGACTTTTGCAAGAGGCTCAGTTTATTAATAATAAAAACCTATAACGTTTAAAGAATTTATTACTGATTGAAACTTTTATAAAGGGGGGTTAAAAAAGTTCTGTATAGAGAATATATGCAAGTTTTTAACATTCATAATATTATCCTCTTCTTTTCAGAATGTTATGAAATCTATTTGCTAAAAAATGAAAACAGGAATAAAACTTATTGGTAGATGTTTTCAAAGTAGCCCCAGAAAAATATTTTCTCTATAAAAATATTATTTGACGGAAATGATTTTTCGGTTAATGAAATAGATAGAAATGCGAGTTTTATGTGATACCTAAAAATTTTATACCAAAGCTATATTCTTTATTAAGAGAAGATGGTTACAGCTTTGCCTATTTAGTCAAGGACTTGATGGCAGGCGTAGTGGTAGGGATACTTTCTATACCGATGTCTATAGCGTTTGCTATAGCATCAGGCGCAAGGCCTGAACAGGGGTTGTATACAGCAATAGTAGCGGGTTTGGTAGTTGGGCTGTTTGGAGGCTGTAGGGTGCAGGTTGCGGGGCCAACAGGAGCCTTTGTATTATTAATTTATGCCACTATCAGTCAGTTTGGGTATGAGGGTCTTTGTCTTGCTACTCTTTTAGCAGGAATCTTTTTAATAATATTGGCAGTTAGCAGGGCCGGGACAATAATAAAATTTATTCCTTATCCTGTAACGATTGGTTTTACATCCGGTCTGGCATTGCTTTTATTTGTTAATCAAATACCGGACTTTTTGGGACTTAAAATAGAAGGTCTTTCTAAAGAATTTTTTCCAAAAATAATAGATATTTTTTCAAATATTCCAACATTAACATTTTCATCATTGTTAATCGGAGGGCTATCGGTCTTTATAGTTATATTATGGCCTAGGGTTTCTAAAAAAATACCCGGTTCTTTAGTTGCAATAATTGTTGCTTCTGTTTTAGTTCAATTTTTTAATTTACCGGTGGATACGATAAGAGACCGTTTTGATGAAATAACAAATATTTTACCTAAATTTGTCATTCCCCATTTTTCTTTTAAGCTTGCAATGGAAGTAGTTCCTTCTGCCATAGCTATCGCTCTTTTAGCGGGCATGGAAGCCTTGTTGGCTGCTGTAGTAGCTGACGGAATGATGGGAAGAAGACATCGTTCTGAAGCGGAGCTTTTAGCTCAGGGCGGGGCTAATTTACTTTCAATATTTTTTGGAGGGATTCCGGCAACCGGAACAATTGCCAGAACAGCTACTTGTATTAAAACAGGAGGGCAAACGCCTTTCGCTTCAATTTTTAATGTATTGACCATGGTTCTTGTTTTGACCTTTTTTGGAAAATATGTTTCTTATATTCCCATGACAACTCTTGCAGCAGTTATAATGGTTGTATCATATAACATGAGTGAATGGAGGGTCTTTACCAAGCTCTTTTTAAGCCCTAAAAAAGATATCTTAGTATTATTAGCTACATTTTTCTTAACTGTCTTTGTAGATCTTATCACAGCTATTGAAGTAGGCGTAATACTTGCTATGTTCCTGTTTATTTCAAATTTGGTAAATTCATCGAAGATTAATTCAATTAAATCTAATCTGCAAGATCAGGAAGATGACAAGCATGAGGCTATCTTGGATAATATTTCACCTCAGATAGAGATCTTTGAAATAATAGGCCCTATGTTCTTTGCAGCGGCAGAAAAGTTTAAGGTGGCTCTTACTCGTATTAATAGAACTCCTAAAATATTGATAATTCGCCTAAGAGAAGTTAATTATATCGATGCAACAGCAATAAGAGCTTTAGAAGATGTCTTGTTCAAATTTAAAAAAGATGGAACTAGAGTTGTTTTGTCAGGTGTTAGGCTAGAATTAATGGTAATTTTAGAAAAATCCAATATGGTAGAAAAGATAGGTAAAGAGAATATCTTTTCACATCTTAATGAAGCGATCGCATTTGCAGAGAGCTTTGTACAAAAGACAAATATAGAAAAAGAATTAGCAGTAGATTAACTAGCCTATTTTTTTGGAAAAAATGGCGGATCAAACACCAGATCATTCTTATATATACCGAAGAAAGTTCAAAAATCGGGAATCTAAGCTCCTGACGGAGCACCTATTGGGCTGAATTTATCTCTCACGCGGCTTCTAAACGCTTGACCTAATACGGACTCAGGATCAAGTGTCGATAACACGTTAAAAAAACCAAGCACAGACGATCTAAAATCTTCAAAATCCGAGTAATAAGTATTGTAGAGGATACGCTCTTTCATCCACTTCCATAGGCGTTCAATTGGATTCAGATTGGGGCTATACGGAGGAAGAAAGTGCAGTTTGATTTTTGAATTTTTGATATATTTTGTAACAGATTTATTACGATAGTATCTTGCATTATCACAAAAAATATGGATTTTGATTTTTGTTGGATAAGCCTCCTCGATTTTTCGAAGAAAACTTATCGTTGCTTCAGCATTGAGCATTTCGTCCTCCTGAACCAGAACTTTGTGATCAATCACATCGACAACACCGGAAAGATTGAGTCGAGATCGTCCAGTGTTAGCAGAGATCTCTTTTCTCACGCCTTTTTTGATCCATCCATAGGCCAGCTGTACATTATGCGTAGGATGCACTCCATCTATGAAACCGATCGTTTCGTCCTTAGGTAAATTTTGTTTTAAGTTTTCATATTCAATCAGCCACTCCATTTGTTGTTGCTTATCGGCCTTACCTGGAACAAGTGCAGGCTTTTTGTAAGAAAACCCATGTCGTTGAAGCCAGTTGCGCATGCCGGGAACTGAATAAACGACGGAGAAGGTAGCTTTTAAATGGGCAGCTATATCTTTTACATAGAGATAAGTATGGTTCTTGAGGTGTTCTTCAAGTTGGGCAGATTGTTCCATAGAAAGCTTTTCGATCGACCCACCGCTTTCAGGTTTTAACTTCTTGGATTCTCTGTATTCAGCAATGTGTTCTCTGATTGCATCTTCAGAAATTAATAGAGCCTCTGCAATAGCAGGAATAGACCATCCTTTATCATAGAGTAGTACAGCCTTAATCCTATCGCGTATCCGTCCGTCTCGTTCTCTCTTATGCTGTGCTCTCAGTTGAACTCGTGTTTCGTCAGTTAAAAAATTCATTTTTTTCTAGTAAATTTTAGGAATTTTTAATTTTATTCCTAAAATTGTGCATAAAGAAAAATTTTAGCCAAGTATTTTTTTTAATTTGTTAAAAAAATGAAAAGCAAAATTCAGAAATTTAAGAAATTACGGAATTTTCAATCACGAGAGGTATATTAATAGCCATTGTCTTTTTTATTTACTAAGAAAGCTAATAATTCGTAATTATTATAAGATATTAATTAATTGCCATTGCCTAACCAGTTGCTTGTTAGATGTTTATATCTTAATTATTTCTTTACAATTATTAAACTTTTTATTATAATTAATAATATAAGAATATATATAGGATAAAAACCATGTCTTCTGAGACAGAATCACTTCTAGCTGAAGATAAAGTAGCTAAGACTTCAGAGCCAAGTCTGAGAGACTTGGGTATAGACGACTTTAATGTGGAGTTTACAACAGATGGTAAAATTCAGTCTCTGGTGATTAATAATGATGGGTATGTTTTTAAATCTTATTGGGGTTTTGGATCAATAACATACAAAAATGTTTCTGAAAGGGATTTTCAATATCCTGTGCGCCCTGATTTGAAAAGCATTAAGTGGGCTCCAATCAATAATAATTTTACAATTGTAACTAAAGGAAGATCTGAGATCAGCCTTAGTAAATTTAAAGAAGAATATCCAGATATTTATAATTTATGTTTATCGACAATCTCTCAGACAGATAGAAAAGCTAAATGTGAGCAGACGGCTAGTGCAAAAATTAGACAGATAGAGTCGGTGTTAAATGAACCTGCCATGAAAAAATGGGTTGCGAGAGTTCTTTTAGGCGTTTTCTTTTTAGCCTTTTTGGGTGGATCGATTGCTTTGGGGTCATCATTATTTCATGTCGGATTTTTAACTGCATCGCAAGGTATAGCAGGTATTCCTTTAGAAGTGACAACTGCTTTAGGTATTTCCTGCAGTTCTGTAATGGGACTATATGTTTTAGCGGGAGCTGTAACTCTAGCTAACAAACATATAATTAAGAGCGATAATAAGATTTTAAAGACAATTGAAGAGACCTTATCAAATATATTGAGAAAAGACTCTGAGCTTTTCCTATCCAGTAACGTTAACGATCTTTCTTATGGTGTATACAGCATCTTATTTGCTCTGACCTTACTCTCTGTTCTTCATGTATCACCTTTGTTGATGGGCTGTCTTTCATATCCTGCCGGGGCTCTATTTGTATATTCAGGATTATATCAAATTAAAGAATCATTAATAGGCCTTTCAAATGCTATCAAGTCAGGTGATAAAGAGGCTATTTTAAATGAAAGCTTAAATCTATTAAATGGTGTAGCTGTAGCAACTTTAGGGGGGTTAACAGCTATGGGGATGTTCTTAAATCCTGCTACAATAGCCTTAAATGCCTTAAATGGAATTTTATCTATTGCTGTAGCGGCTTTAGGTTATAACAACTCAAAAAAGCAGAAAGAAGAAATTGAAAAGATAAAGGATAATGATATTGATGCTATTAAAAAATATTTAGAAAATAAATTATCTTTATCTGCTTTAGAGCTGTCTCAGATTAGAGAAGAAGTCTATAAAAAGAGCAAAAAGGAAATTGAAAAAGAAGTTGAAGAAAGAATAAAAGAAGCCTCTATCGAAAATAAAGAACATTGGAAAAAAGTAAAAAGACAATTAGATAGTAATCTTAAATATGTAAAAGAAGAGCTTATTAAAAAAAGAATACAGCTCTTAGAGATGGCTAAAAAAGATAGTTTTGAATCTGTTGTTTCAGCGCTCACCTTGCAAAATACATTAAAAGTATTAAATGGCAATATTACAGAGGATAACAAAATAAAAGAAGTGTTTAAAGCTGTCAAGTCAGAGATCGAGACAAAGAGAAAAGTAGATATAGCTAAAACGTTTGTTTTATATCTGCCTTTATTTGTTTTTGCTTTTGTGGCTTTATTGCCATATATTGCTCCTGCATTATTTGTGGCTAGTTCATTAACAGCATTTAATGTGATCTATAGTTTTGCTATGGGCTCTGTAGTTTTATTGTCTTTAGGCATAAATATCTTCCCCCGTTTTAGAAACCGTCCTCCAAAAGCATTAAATGAAGACTTGCTGGATGGGAAATCGGTTGCTTCAACAGAATCTAAAGGCGGTGCTGTAGATGTAGGCCGTGCTGCTGAAGCTCCAGACTTCCTGTGATTTCTTAATCCTTTAAAATTAATAATTCTCATAATAGACTTATTTTCTTTTTAATTTTAATAAGGGTTTTTTATGAAAAAATGTGAGAGCTGTTCTATGCCTATGCAGGAAAAGCAAGATTTCGGAGCAAGAGATATCAATTGCAAATATTGTAAATATTGTGCGCCGGATGGAAAGTTAAGAACAAGAGAAGAGATCAGGGAAGGGTGGATAAATGCTATTGTTCGCATGGAAAACATCCATAGAGAAGATGCTGCAAAAAGAGTCGATGAGATGATGCCGAAAATGCCGGCATGGAAAAATAAATAAAAAATCGGTTCTTTATCTAGTTTTAACTTTATCTTAATAGATAATTTATTATTATACTTCTCCTATATTTTTAGGAGAATTATTTTTATGCTTCGTTTTTTTATTCTATTTTTCTTGCTGGCTTTAAGAATTGTTAATGCAGAGCTGTCAGATCCATATCTAAATGCAATTACATCTGCGGAGCCATCTTCATATGTTGAGAACTTGGTTAATGTCATAACAGGCAATCTTTATTTAAAAGAAGCTGATGTAATTGTTGCAGGAAAAGAGCCTCTTGTTTTTTCAAGATCATATATTAGTTTAAAATATGAAGATTATCGGACAAAGCCGATCTTTTATCAGGAGGGTGTGGATGGAGGCTGGTCATTTTTTAGACATTTACAAGCATATTTTAACGGGGATCATATAAATATAATGCTGCCTAGCGGGATAGCTTTGTCCTATGCTGTTACAGATATAACCAATTATGACAAACCTATCTTTGAATCTGCAAAAGCTAAAGAAGCAAGAAAAAAGAAATTTGAAGAAGAAAAAGCAAAAACAAGAGTTCTGAAATTAATTGAAGGACCATATTTAACAGGAGTAACCAACTGTTCTACAGATCAGATAGGGGGAAAGGGTAATCTGCGGAATATCATAGTCCAGATGGAAGGACAGCATTACCTAAGGGTTGTTTTTCCTGACAAAAGGGAAATGCTTTACTATAGAAAAGATGCAGGGTTGGAAAATTATTATTTACAATATGAGGTTTTATCTAATAGAAACAGGATCGAATATTCTTTTGATCAGTTTAATTGCGTTAGCGAGATCAAAACAACTAATCCATCGGGAAATAAGACTTATGCTTGGGTAAGGTTTCATTATCATAATCCTATAGAGCAATATAAAAGAAGAAAAGGAGCCCATCGTGATTTTGATCTGATAACAAGCGACAATAGAAGATATGAATATCGTTATTTTCATTATCATAAATTAATAACAAACAAAGAAAAATCTTATCATCCCAAGTTGTTATTGGAGAGCATATCTACAGAAAATTTTAAAGAGAGCATTTCCTATCATCTAAATTATAAACAGACAGATCCTTTGATCAGTGCCTTGATTTTTCCTCAAGGCAGATCAATAGGCATTGATTATTATTTATTAGGTGATAAGAACCAGGATGTAGGTATTTCGCTTAAAAATTTAGGGCACCCTCTTTTTCAAAGGGTAAAAAATTTGAAGGCCCCCATAGGTGATAATAATAGTATGGTTACAACCCATACATTTCTCTACGATTCTGCCATAGCGGAGGAAAAGGGAGGCTCTACAACAGTAATCGATGCAAATAATAATAAAACAATTTATCGATATTCAAAATATTTAAGACTTGAAAAAATTGAGCGATATGAAAAAGACAAATTAAAAAACACTATTGTCTATGCATGGGGAAAAGAAAAAAGTGATGAAGCAACATATCTGATGGCAAAGACATTTTTTAATAGTCTGAATGTTCCTGTTTTTTCGAAGAGTTTTTCATATGACAAAAATGGAAATGTTACCGAAGAGAAAATTTATGGGAATATTTCCGGAGAGACTTCGAAACCAATAGTATTAAATAAAGAAAATATGCCGCTCTCAAATGGACAAGAAAACTATTGGACAAAGTATAAATATTCCGATGACGGCAAAAGCTTAATCTTAAAAGAAGAAAGAGAAGATGGTAGAGAAATTGATTATGGTTATGTAGAAAACAGCAATCTTCTTTCATCGAAGCTTTATTATTTTAATAAAGAGCTTAAAAAAAGATATTTTTATCAATATGATGATGATTTAATCCTCATAAAAGAAATAGAAGATGATGGAACCTCATTAAACAAAGATGATTTATCAAATGTAACAAGACGAAAGATTCTCAATATTTATCCAAGAAAATCAGAGCCCTTTATAGGGCTTGTAGATCAAAAGGAAGATTCCTATTTAGATTTGAAAACTAATGAAGAAAAAATCTTAAAAAAAGAGTTCTATTTTTATTCTCCTAAAGGTCTTGTAATAAGAAAGGATATCTATGACGAAAAT
>CAYNVX010000076.1:0-7703 GCA_964400755.1 uncultured bacterium
ATAAAAGGCTTTGATGGGTACGAATTGGTTATAATGGCGGACGAAGTGGGTACCAACTCGTACTTTGTCGCTAATTCCTGTGAAAATTAAAATTACTGTGAATGAGAATATCCCTCTTTATCAAAAGTTGGCTCCGAAGATTAGAGAATTAAAAGCTTTAAAAATGACTCTAGATCAAATTGCAAGGAAATTGAATATTAGTATTAAAACAGTAAAAAAATCATTAAATTTTATTTGATTGATATAATTAAATAAAATTTATTTTTTTAAAGTCTTCAAAAAATCAACTATGTATGTTTCTATTTTCATCTCCAGTTCTTGATTAAAAAATGTATGTCCCATTCCTTTTATCATTATTAACTTTGATTTAGGAATAGAATCAGCAACAGATTTTTCATGTCTTGGTAAAACAACAAAATCTTTATCTCCATAAATAACTAAAACTGGTTTGCCAATTTTCTCAAGATTTTTTGTTTTCTTCATAGAAGACAAAAAATTCTGCATCATTTTTTCATGATTTATAAAATTTTTATTTTTAGTTCTAGTTAGAAAATCATTTGTGAATTTTTTTGCCATTTCTTCATCGAGAGGAATATCTCCGTTACAGTATTTCCAAATTGGCAAAAAATTTTGAATTGTTTCTTCTAGATTTTTCCCATCTTTTCGTGAGCTAAAAAGTTTCATTGTAGTATCTATAATTTTTTTCTCTTCATTTGAAAGAGGAGTCTCCCAATCTTTAGTAACTTCTATAGGCCCTGCAGAGATAATAATAAGACTTTGTACTTTTTCAGGAAAATCTACAGCTATTTTTTGAGCAATCCATCCTCCCATAGAGTTGCCAATAAAATGAGCTTTTTCAATACCGTATCCATTAAGTATTGCAATTGCATCTTTTGCAAGATCGCTCATATCATAAGGTTCTTTTTCCCAATCTATTTCTGAAGATTCCCCCACATCTCTATGATCATATCTAATAACAAAATATCCCTGATTTGACAGATATTCACAAAATTCATAAGTCCAAAATCTTGCCGTAGACATTTTTCCAGCAATGAGAAGACAAGCTGGATTTGTTGATTTCCCAAAAGCTTCTGTATGCAATTTTAAATTGTTTGCAAGAATATCTTTTTTTATAAATTTACTCATTTTCTACTTCCCCAATCCTATTTAAATAATAGGATAAGAACAAATTTAGGAACATTACTTTCTAGAAAACTATTTCTTTATATATAAAAAAATCTAATTAAAAAAAGTATATCACTGATTATTAAAAACTTCGGACGAAGTGGGATTCGAACCTATCGATCATACCAATGTCTATTAAACTCTCTGTCTTTTAATGGACTTGTTTAAGAAAGAAGGCTAAAAGGAAAAAGCATAAACATCTTGTGGAGAAGCTTAAGTTTAGATAATTAGAATCGACAAAAATCTGTTTAAGAACAAAAAAAAACCGATTAAAATAAAGATATAAAATCTTCTAATTCAATCGGTTTTATAGATATTTTATGAATTTTCTTTCTGTTTTTGATCGATATATTTGATTACATCGTTAACAGTTTTTAATTTTTCAGCATCTTCTTCTGAAATCTCAAAACCAAATCTCTCTTCAAATGTCATAATTAATTCGGTTAAGTCTAAAGAATCTGCGTTTAAATCTTCTACAAAAGATTTTTCAGGAGTAACGTCAGCAGCATCAACTCCTAGCTGCTCAACGATAATATCTATCACTTCCTGTTGTAATGCCATATTAATTTCCCTCATATTCTTAGTTATTAAACATTTTCAAACTTAAATTATCATTCCACCGTCTATAGTAATTGTCTGACCTGTTATATAATCCGACATGTTACCTGCTAAAAATAGTACAAGCTGAGCTACATCTTCCGGCTCACCTAGCCTTTTTAATGGAATTTTTTCTAATAATTCTTTTTTTACTTCCTCTGGTAAAGCCTCAGTCATTTTAGTTTTAATAAATCCCGGTGCTATGCAGTTTACATTAATATTTCTACTAGCCAGCTCTTTTGCCAGCGACTTTGTTAGCCCTATAATACCCGCTTTAGAAGCCGCATAATTTATCTGCCCTGCATTTCCTGTAAGTCCTATCACCGAACTGATATTGATTATCTTTCCTTTTTTAGCCTTCATCATAGGCCTTGCAATAGCTTTGCAGGTATTGTAAACAGATTTTAAATTAACATCAATAACTCTGTCCCAATCCTCTTCCGGCATTCTAATTAATAAATTGTCTTTAGTAATCCCTGCATTATTAATTAAAATATCTACTCTACCAAATAATTGTAAAATTTTTGTAAAGGAGATCTCGATTTCTTGGGTATTGGCAACATTTACCATCTCAAATATAATTTTTTGAGATTCTTTTACCTTGATTTTCTCCAGTTCAGCTAGTGTTTCTTTAGCTCTTTCAATATTCGTTCCAATAATAGCAACGTCCGCTCCATTTTCTACAAATAGCTTAGCTATAGCCTTTCCTATTCCGGCTGTTGCACCTGTTATAATAGCTTTCTTATCCCGTAATAACATTCAGCTCTCCTAAAATTGCTCTTAAATCTTCCACTTTTTCAATAGAAAAAGTTTGGGCTTCGATCTTTATCTTCTTGTTCATTCCTGCTAAGGTCTTGCCCGGACCAATTTCAATAAAATATTTTACACCATTTTCTTCCATATTTCTAATACTTTTTTCCCAGAGAACTTTATGTGTAACCTGTTTTACAAGAAGTTTCTTGATTTGATCTTTAGATGTTATATATTCACCCACGCTGTTCATTACAATTGCTATAAAACTATCTTTTATCACTAAATTTTCTACTTCATGATATAGCTTGTTCTCAACTTCTTTCATCAAGGGACTGTGAAAAGCACCCTGAACTTTTAAAAATATAACTTTTTTTGCACCCCTTTCTTTTAATAAAGGTGCAACTTCAACTACTTTTTCTTCTTTTCCTGAAATAACAATTTGACCGGGACAATTTAAATTCGCTATCCAAACGCCGGAAAATTCTGATATTACATTTTCTACATCTTCAACATTCATTCCCAAAACTGCAGCCATTGTTCCTTTCTCTTTTTCACAAGCATCCAGCATAAACTGCGCTCTTTTCTTAACAAATAATAGACCTTCTTCGAAAGATATCTTTTTTGAGGCCACAAGAGCTGTACATTCCCCTAAACTTAATCCAGCACATACATCATAACTAAAACCTGCCGCTTCACTTTCCAGAACATCTAATATTGCAACGGTTGTAATAAAAATGGAAAGTTGGCTGTTTAATGTTAGATTGAGCTCTTCTTGAGGGCCATTGAATATCACTTCAGATAATTTATAGCCTAAAATTCTATCCGCATCATCATATACTTTTCGAGCAGCAGGAAACATCTCATAAAAATCTTTTCCCATACCAACATATTGAGATCCCTGTCCAGGAAATATTACCGCTATATTTTTCATTTTATTCCTTGTTTTCATGAAGAAGAGCTGCTCCCCATGTAAAACCAGCTCCAAATACCGTTAAAAGAATATTCTCATTTTTCTTGAACTTGTTTTCTTTCCTTAATATATCTAAGGCAAGACCTACAGAAGAAGCTGAAGTGTTTCCAAACTTATGCACAACTTCCTTATATACCCTATCAGCAGGAAGGTGGTTAAATCTTTTTGCTATAGCTTCAATAATCCTTTCATTAGCTTGATGAGGGATTAACCAACTAACATCTTTTTCACTTTTATTCGCAAGCTCCAGACATTTTTTAGATGATGCTTCCATACGTCTAACGGCATGTTTAAAGACCTCTTTGCCATTCATCGTAATATAATGCATATCCTTTTCTATTGTCTCTTTTGATGCCGGATTTCTACAACCGCCGGCAGGCATGATTAAAAGATCAGATTGATCTCCATCTGAGCCCAAACAAATACTTTCAATATCCATTCCTTCCTTTTCACTGCTCACTATACAGGCAGATGCTGCATCACCAAATAATACACATGTTGTACGGTCCTTATAGTTAACGATAGAGGACAGTTTCTCCGAAGCAATTATTAATACATTCTTATATGTACCCGTCTCAACATAAACTTTAGCCATTGAAAGGCCATAAACAAATCCGGAACAAGCTGCTTGTATATCAACAGCTACTGCATTTTTAGCCTTTAGCTCTTTTTGTATTAAACATGACGTGCTAGGAAATATATAATCCGGAGTCAAAGTAGCTACGATTATAAGGTCGATATCCTTAGGAGTAATCTCAGCATCTTTTATAGCTTCTTTAGCAGCCTTTACACCCATGTCAGAAGTAAATTCATCTTCTTTCGCTATCCTTCTTTCTAATATACCCGTTCTTGTTACTATCCAATCATTTGAAGTATCTACTATTTTCTCTAAATCATTATTGGAAAGTATCCTTTCAGGATAATAAGAACCCGTTCCAATAATTTTTGCCTTTTTATTCACAAAAACACCCTTGATATAAAAAATTTTATACCTATTATTTTACCTTAAAACTCCCTAAAAAAAAAGATAAATTAAGCTTTTACCCGTCAAATTAAAAATATCAATTGATAAAGGTAGCTCTTTTTAAATATTATTTTTTTTGATATTATACTTTAATTATAAACTTAAGATTTTACTATGTATCCAAGAGAGCTGATTTCAATAATTAATTTTTTAAAAAAATTACCTGGTGTAGGCCTTAAAACTGCAGAACGTTTTGCCTTTAATCTGCTTAAATGGGATGAAGAGTCCTTAAAAGACTTTTCAAAACATTTATATGAACTAAAATCCAATATTAAAAACTGCGAAGAATGCGGAGCCCTTGTCGGTGAAAATAGCTGTTATTTTTGCAATGCTCAACTGAGAAATACCAATATTATCTGCATAATTTCTTCTATTAAGGATGTGTTTTCAATAGAAAAAACAAATACTTACAAAGGCCTTTACCATATAATTGACAATCTTCTTTCTCCGATCGAAGGAAAATCATTTGAAAGCCTTCATCTTGACAAACTAAAAAAACGAATTGAACGTTATAAAGTAAAAGAAATCATAATTGCCCTTGATTCAACAATTGAAGGTGATGCAACCTCGCTATTTATAAAAGAACACCTTAAATCTTTAAATGTAAAAATATCTAGACTTGCTTTTGGTCTTCCTATTGGCAGTACATTAGAATATATCGATGAAGGAACTCTCTCTACTGCCTTGCTTGGAAGGAATACCTTTTAGCTTTTGTTGCAATTATTATTCCTTATCTTTTATAATCAGACCCCATATGAATTATGTAATTTATAATAGCTTTTTAAAGTAAGGATCAATATATATCACATGAAAAAATTATACATTTCTCTTATAGCCCTATTCACGCTTTCATTTAATTTTGTTTTTGCAGCGGAATCTTATGAAGATAAAACCATTGCAAATATCGAAGTGACAATTGAAAATCCCGATTCTCAATCATCTTTTGATTCTAAAACAATCCTTACAAGACTAAAGACGCAAAAGGGAGAAAAATTCTCACAGTCCGCATTTGACAGCGACCTTAAAATCCTCTATGCAGACTTTGATAAAATTGAACCATCAATAAGCTTACAAAACAATGAAGTCTATATTAAATTAAAATTATGGATCAAACCGGTTATTAGAAACATTGAATGGCACGGCAATGAACATATCAAAACTAAAACCCTGCAAAAAGAACTGGGAATAAATGTAAATTCGACATTCGATCGTCACCTTTTCAATAAAGCTCTTACAAAAGTAAAGGAATATTACATAAAAAAAGGCTATTTTGAGTCCCAAATAGATTATAGAACAAACATTAATGAAAAAAACGAAGTATTTATTGATGTAAATGTATTTGAAGGCAAATCAGGCATTATCAAAAAAATAATCTTCAAGGGCTTCACAAAAAATGAAAAATCCGACCTTCTTGAAATGGTTTATACAAAAAAATATAACCTATTAACAAGCTGGTTTTCCGGGGCAGGAACATTTAAAGAAGAAGTTCTAGAACAAGATAAAATGACTATAATGGACTATCTACATAACAAAGGTTATGCAGATGCAAAAGTAGATATTACGATAAATGAAGAAAAAGATAATGATAAAATCATCATTGAAATAACAGCTCATAGAGGAACTTTATATCGCTTTGGCAAAATTACATATGAAGGCAATACCCTTCTATCAAATGATGAGGTCCTAAACTGCTTTTTAGTTCATCCTGATGAAACTTTTTCACCCGCAAAAGTTAGAGAAACAGCACAATCAATTAAAGATGCGTATGGCGAAAAAGGATATATCGACACTCAGGTAAATTATGACACTCACCTTATGGAAAATGAACCTGTATATAAGGTTGATTTTCAAATAGAAGAAGGCGAATGTTTTAAAATTGGATATATTAAAGTATTCGGGAACTGTTCAACTAGAACAAATGTTATTTTAAGAGAATCACTTTTAATACCCGGCGAAACCTTTGATTCTAGAAAATTAAAGGGAACCCAGCAAAGACTAGAAAACTTAGGATATTTTAAAAATGTCAACGTTTTTGCGGTTCAATCAAATGAAGCATCTGAACTTGGCGATAATTATAGAGATGTAATTATAGAAGTTGAAGAAACCCAAACAGGGAATATTCAGATGTTTGCCGGCTTTAGCTCAATGGAAAATGTTTTCGGCGGACTAGAGCTTAATGAAAACAATTTCGACCATAGAGGAATCTTTACTTTATTTTCTAAAGGACCTTCCGGCATGAGAGGCGGAGGTGAATTCTTAAAAATGAAAGCGACTATCGGTAAAAGAGAACAAAACTATTCTCTTACATGGATGACTCCTTATTTTAAAGACACTTTATGGAGATTAGGAACAGAACTATCCGGAACTGAAAGCCAGTTAACATCAAAAGATTATACAGTAAGAACATATGGCGGATCTCTATTCACTTCATATCCAATAACCAGATACTGGAGTTGGACTTTAAAATATCGTTTAAGAAACTCAATAAACCATATGAGCCCACGCGTACAGCATGATGTTGAAAGAGGCAATAACAAAAAACGTGATGAAGAAGTTGAAAACAGCGAAGGATTAATTTCTGCAATGGGCGCATCTTTTGGTTATGATTCAACAGACAGAGCTTATAAGCCAAGACAAGGTCTTAGATCATATTTGGAAGGAGAATTTGTTGGCCTTGGCGGAAAATATCATTTCTACAAATATGCTTATATCAACACATATTATTACCCTATATGGAACAAAGGAACTTTCAAATACCGCGGCGATCTAAAATTCATTCAGCCTACATCTTCATTATCTGACAAAAAAATACCTATGAGTGAACGCTTTTTCTTAGGCGGTGAAGAATCAGTGCGCGGATACAAAACATATGTTTTAGGTCCTAGACTTCCATCTACCGACCAACCGCGAGGAGGTGTCTCTTCGCTATTGCTGTCAATTGAATATGCTCAAGAGATCTTTAAACAATTAGACCTCTTTGCATTTGCTGATGCAGGATCTGTTAGATGGGGACATTTCAATTTACCTAAATTAAGAGCTAGCTGTGGAGTTGGAGCTCGTCTGGAAATATCTTATAGAATGCCTATTACAGTAGGCTGGGGATATGCAATTAACCCAAGATATCATGATGATAGACAGCCTGTATTCTTCTCTATGGGCGGACAATTTTAAATA
>CAYNVX010000077.1:0-1392 GCA_964400755.1 uncultured bacterium
TTCCGGCTCATATATGGGAAGAGCTTCGAAACCTTCTTCTCTTACCGCAAAAATTAGTTTTGCAACAGGCTCCCAAGAGGCTTGTTTATCAATATGAAGTAATATCTGAGTCTGATTTTTATCTTTTGGCAACATGCCAATTTGATGTTGGTAATGGAGCTCTTTTTGAATACGGTCTAAACTTTCCATGGGATAGTTTTTAAGATCTGTGATCCAGTTATAATGACCGCTTTCATTTATGCTTATATTAATTTGATGCATAGGGGATGAAGAGTTTATTGGCTGGGAATCTTTTTCTGTTCTAAGATGAACCAAGTTAAGTTTGGTATCGTAAAGTGTAGCTCTTGAAACGGCAAGTGTTGCAAAGAAAGCAAGCATTAAAAAAAGAAAATCTATCATAGGAGCGAAGTTGAAGCTCGAATGAGAGTGAACTTTCTCTTCGGGAATTATGCTCATAATAAGCCCTGGTTAAAAAATTAATCTTTTGTTTGTTTTACTTTTACCGGTTTTATATTAATTAAATTTCCAAGTGTCACTGCTTCTTTTTCTACATGATTCAGCATTTTTATTAAACGAAACTTTAAGGTAGTATAAAAAATCATTGCAATGATAGCTACAATCAGGCCGGCAACAGTTGTTCCAATTGCTATGCCTAAGCCATCAAACAAGGATGCTATGCTGTCTATTGAACGGTTGATGTCATAAAAGGCATAGAACATGCCGATAACAGTACCTAAAAGGCCAAGCATGGGCGCTACTAGTACGATATCGTTTAATAAAGCGAGCCTTTGCCAGAACTTGGAAGTAATTCTTCTTCCTTCTGATTTCATGGTATCAACTACAAACTGCGGACCAAAGCCTCTTGCAGAAATTCCGGACTCCATAATAGCGGTAAATAAAGAATTTTTACTTTTGCAAAATGAAAGGGCCTTGTCATAATCATTGTTAAGCATATGATTTTGCAAAATTTTTATTGTATCGCTAGGGATTATATCTTTTATCCTGAAAGTAAAAATACTGTAGAGCCAAATTGCAAGAGAGGCAACTGACATTGAAAATAGAACTAAATAAATTATTGGTGATGCAGAGAAAACTTCTTTTATATCTAAATTGTTAGATAGTTTGAGTCTGGCCGGGATTTGAGAGTTTTCTGTTTTGGTCGTTTCTTTTGGCAGGATTTCCTCGGAATATGCAGCGGATAAAAATAGAAATGATGCAAGGGCAATAATCATTAAGACTTTCTTAGCACGAGAATTTAATATAAACATATAATTTTCTCCCAAGTGGGTACACCTATTTTTTACAATACCAATTTGTTTTTGAATGATCAAGAATAATATAAAAGATTTTTAAATATGTCTGATTAATAATTAATTTATTCTTCAGGATTTT
>CAYNVX010000077.1:1402-7646 GCA_964400755.1 uncultured bacterium
AAAAGAAGGAAAAGCTTCAGGATAATAGATAACATTTTTCAAGCGCATGTTTTTAAGATAGCAATAACCGTGATGATATAATGGAGTCCAAGGAATTTCTTCTATAAGTATTTCTTCGGCTTTTTTGAGCAGAAGATTTCTTTCAGTTAGATCATGGATCTGTTTTGCCGTTTCTAGTAAACTGGAATATTCCAAATGATTTTTCCAAGACAAAGAGTTTTTAGGAGAATAGCCTATTAAATGTTCAAACGGATCGTCTATATCATAGATTTTATCAAAACATGCCATCTGATAATCAAGTTTTGCTTTTCTATCCATAAATGTTCTGCTTTCGAGTTTTCTTAAGGTTACATCTAGATTTAAAACTCTTTTCCATTCGGATTGTAAAAATAAAGCTGCCGGTTCATTGAATAATAAGGAACGATAAGTAAATTCTATAGACAAATCTTCTTTTTTAACGTTTAATTCCTGTAAAGCTTCTTCAAGTAATTTTACTGCAAGAGCTTCTTTGTTGTCTGCATAGATGGGTGCAGTTTGAAAAGATAAGCGGGGAGGCAAAATGCTTGCCGGCAAAAGAGCTACTCCTTCAAGGACAAATTTCACCAAATTCTCTCTATTAATAGCATAACTTATAGCCTGTCTCATTTTTTTATTGTTAAAAGGAAACATATTGGTATTGAACTGTATCGAATTTGTCCCCGTTAAATAACCGATCTTTTTCTCTTTTAAACCACTTATAATGTCTAAAGGTATATTTGAATAAGGGCCTCCTGCCCAATCAAGTTCATTTTTTTCGAACATTCGAAGTTCAGTGGATTCCTCTAACATAGATAAGATGATTTTTTCAAGGCGGATTTTATCTCTTTCCCAATATGTAGGAGATTTAACCAAAGTCATAGAATCATGTAATTTCCAGTCTTTAACTATAAAAGGACCGTTTGAAACAAAATTTTCAACCGAACAGGATGAAATACCCTTTTTTTCTAAGCGATGATTTAGAGGGAAAAAAAAGCGCTGGCGCAATAAATGTAAAAAATAAGGATTCGGGTGTTCTAATTCAATAATTAAAACATCTTCAGCCGGAGCTGATATACATAATGAGTCTATAGGCAAAAGTCCCTGTTTAACAGCCTCCGCATTTTTTATTGCATAATGATGATGAACGGTAAATCCCCCCGGGCTTAGTCTTTTTTTGATAGAATAACAAAAATCCTCTGAAGTAATTCTATCTCCATTTGACCAATATGCTTCACGCAGATAAAAAGTATATTTCTTTTTGTCTTCAGATATTTTATATCGTAGAGCTATTGCAGGTTCCAATTGATTATCTATATTTTTTCTCATTAGACCTTCAAAGCACATGTCGCTAATAAAATCTGATGGAAGATCATATGATGTGCCGGGTTCTAAAGAATGGGGATTATCTCTAATATTTAATCTTAAGGTTTGACTATTATGTTTTTTTTTATTGCTTACATTTTCACAGCTATTGAAAAATAGAAAGGAAGATACAATTAATAAAAATAATTTGCTTCGAAGCATTATTCTCTCTAGATTAAAAATTAAATATTATAGAACAAATAAATAAAAAAAAGCATCTGGAAGATAATAATGCCCTTTTATTATGATATGATTCCATGAAAAAATCTGATTTTAAAATACCATGCTCATGGGAGAGCAGAAGACCTGTTTATTTAGACAGGCTTCTGTTTATTCCTGAATATTTCGAGGGCCATGAGAAGTTTTGTCAAAAAAAATATTTTGACAATGAAAACGAGGTAATTGTCGAGTATTGCAGCGGCAATGGGGACTGGATCATTGAAAAGGCCAAGCAAAATCCCCATATTAATTGGATAGCGGTTGAAAAGCGCTTTGATCGGGCCAGGAAGATCTGGCTGAAAATGCAGAATAATAATTTAAAAAATCTTTTTGTTGTTTTTGGTGAGGGAGGGATTTTTTCCAAATATTATTTACAAGAGAGCTTTGTTGATTCCATTTACATAAATTTTCCTGATCCGTGGCCTAAGAAAAAACATATTAAAAATAGGATAGTAAACGATCAATTCTTAAAGGAGCTTTTAAGGATCTTGAAAAAAGAGGGAAAAGCTATAATTGTGACTGATGATGATAATTATTCTCAGGAAATCATCTCTCATTTTTTATCAAATGATAAATATCTTCCGGCTTTTGAAAAACCATATTTTATTAATTCCTGGCCAGATTTCGGTTCATCCTTTTTTGATAATTTATGGAGAAGCAAAGGTCTTTCAATAAAATATATCCAGTTCATAAAAAGATAATTAATTTTTTGAAATAGAGGGATTTTGTTAATAAATGCCTATAACAGCATAAAATCTATTTTTGATTGATCTTATAGCTATTGTGAAAGGGGTATTTAAGAGAATCGGGGTAGAGGGATTTGAACCCCCGACCTACTGGTCCCAAACCAGCCGCGCTAGCCAAGCTGCGCTATACCCCGATTAATGCATATAATTTACACATTTTTTGTAATTTGAGCAATCTAAAATATATCAACAGCACTTTAATATACAAAAAAAAATTTGTAATGTGTAAGAATTGGATTGTGAGAAAAATAAGGTGTGGACATGTCAGATTTTACTGATCTAAAAAGTTATAAAAAGCTTCAAAAACTTGCAAAAAAACCGATAGACCTAACTAAAAATATATTAAACACCGAAAGGATAAATAAGTATAAACTTAATATTGAGAACTTCAAGCTTTTATATGCTACAGAAAGGGTTGATGAAGAAGTCATGGATTCTTTGAGTTCTTTAGCGGTGGAATCCGGCGCTATTGAAAAAATGAAAAAGATGCAAAATGGAGAGGTAATAAATAAAATTGAGGGCTGCGATAGCGAAAATAGAACTGTTTTGCATACGGCGATGAGAGATATTTTTGAAAACAGGAATCAATCGCCATCTGCAAAAAAAGCCTCTGATCTTGCTTTGGAAGAAATAAATAAACTTGAAGCATTCATAAATAAGATCAATAGTGATAAGAAATTTACAAATATTGTTCAAATAGGGATAGGTGGCTCTTTTCTTGGTCCGAAAGCTCTTTATGAAGCGTTGAAAATTTATAAGTCTTGCGAAAAAAATGTTTATTTTATTGCAAATGTTGACCCTGATGATTTAAATGCTGTGCTTTTAAATCTCGACCTTTCCAAAACATTATTTGTTACGGTTTCTAAATCGGGCACAACTTTGGAAACATTTGCAAATGAAGAAATCGTAAAAAAACTATTAAAAGAAAAACAGCTGGAACCTAAAGATCATATGGTTGCTGTAACCGGTAAAAATAGCCCGATGGATGATAAATCCAAATATTTAGAATCTTTTTATATTTGGGACTATGTCGGCGGCAGGTATTCTGCAACTTCAATGGTTGGAGCTGTAATATTGAGCTTTGCTTTTGGAATGGACAAATTTAAAGATATCCTTCGCGGAGCTAATGCGATGGATAAAATAGCATTAAAAGAGGATATAAAAGCCAATCTGCCTCTTTTTTCTGCTCTTTTGGGGATATGGAACCATAATTTTTTAAATCATCCGACATATGCTGTTATACCTTATTGCTCTTCACTTTTTTATCTCTTGCTCCATCTGCAGCAATGCGATATGGAATCTAATGGCAAGCAGATTACAAAAGCTGCAAAAGAAGTTAATTTTAAAACAGGAGCTGTTTTGTTTGGGGATGTTGGAACTAATGCCCAGCACTCTTTTTATCAGCTTTTGCATCAGGGAACAGAAATAGTCCCATTGGAGCTTATAGGTTTTAAAAATTCTCAATATAACAAAGACGAGATGGTTAAAAACAGTTTTTCACAAGAAAAACTGCTCTCTAATCTTTTTGCCCAGTCTATTGCTTTGGCAATAGGACAAAATGATAAGAACCCCAACAAGGTTTTTCACGGCAATCGTCCTAATCATATTTTATTATTAGAAAAACTCGATCCATTTACTGTAGGAGCTTTGCTTGCTTATTTTGAGCATAAGGTTGCTTTTCAGGGATTTATTTGGAACATCAACTCTTTTGATCAGGAAGGTGTTCAGCTAGGAAAAAAACTGGCGGATAAAATTATTCAGGGATTTATTTCTAAAAGAGAGGGGAAACCTATAGAGTTTGATCTGGCTAAAGCATTTATAGATGAGCTTGATCAGATCGGTTAGACTTGGATATTTCCTTCTTCGACTTTAAATGAAGAGGCCTTTTCCCATTTTTCAAAGCAGGGTGTTGTAATAAAGACTTGAGAAAAGTTATTTAAATAACTTTTTAAAAGGTCCTGTCTAGAACTATCCAAATGAGCTGCAAAATCATCGATTGCCATAAGAGGGTTTATATTCAGATCTTCCGATAAAATATGCCACTCTGCAAAACGCAGAGATGAGACAAATGTGTTTTTTTGTCCTTCGCTGGCAAAGGTGCTTGCTATATTGCCGTTGATATAAATTTCCAAATCGTCTCGATGGGGACCTGTTATAGTATAACCTAAAAAAAGTTCCTTTTTTCTTCTTTTTTTTAATTCTGTCAAATAAGAGGTATAGAGATCATTTTCTGTAGAGATTTTTAAGGAGGAATTATATTTCAAATCAATTTCTTCATTTTTTATTGAAAGCTTTTTTGCTGTTTTGATTAGATAAGATTTTAAAGAGACGATCATGGCAAGGCGTCTTGAAATAATATATGAGGCCGATTTTGCCATTTCATTTTCAAAAAGATCTATTGTAGACTCATCTTTATTTTTTAAAAGGTAGTTTCTCTGTTTTAGAGCTTTTAAGAATCTTGAAAGATGATGAATATAAAGAGGGTCTTTTTGAGCAATGTGAAGGTTCAATAGTTTTCTTCTAACGGTAGGCTTTCCTAATATTAGCTCATGATCATATGGACTGTTCAGTATGGTGGGGATAATTCCCAATAATGAACTAAAAGAGGGAAGGTTTGATGAGTTGTATATAATTTTTTTATTTGTTCCGTCAAAATAGAGCTTTAGAGTTTGTGAAACTCCATCTCTTTTAAAGAGAGCTTCTAAATAAAAGTAGTTTTTGTCTTTTTGAATAAGGTCTTTTAAGTTTGGAGTCCTAAAAGATTTTCCTGTAGAAATTAAGTAAATTGCTTCTAATAGATTTGTTTTGCCTTGCGCATTACCCCCGTATATTACATTTAAACGGGGGCTGAAAGAAATATTCTCAGATGAATAATTCCTAAAATTATGCAAGAGCAGGCTTTTCAGATACATCTTTTACATTTACATTTTGAGATAGATCATTAAGTCTCATTGGCATTATTACAAATAATGCACTTGTAGAGTCAGTAATCAGTCCGGGATTATATGCGTCTTGAATAGAAAAAGTTATTGTCTCATCTTTGCTATGTCTTAAGATGTCAATAAAGAAGAAAGGATTGAAGGCTATTTCTATTTTTTCGCCACTATAATCTACAGGCATGCTGACCTTGCCTTCGCCAATTTCTGAACTGACTGCGTTAAGTTCAAGTTGTCCAGGTTCAAAGACAAAACGTACTGAACCGCTATTTTCTGTAGTGAAGATAGAAATCTGCCTTAAAATTGTAATAAGCTCTTCTCTATGCAGTGTGATTGAAATAGAAGTGTTTTCAGGTATTACTCTTTCAACATCAGGATATTGTCCTGCCAAAAGCTTTGTAATAAGTGTTAAGTTGGAGCTTTCCAAAAAGATCTTGTCGTGCATAAGTCCAATTGAGACTCTTTCTTCTTTTTCACTTAACATTTTTATCATTTCTTCAGCTGCTTTTAGAGGAAGGATATACGATCCTTGAAAAGAAGGGTCTATATCGACGGAAGCTGTAATTTTTGCAAGCCTTTTCCCATCTGTACCGATAAAGGTTGATAGCTGGTTGTTAACCTGCAGATAAATACCATTTAGAACATAACGGCTGTCTTCTCTGGCTGCAGAAAAATATGAACGGGACAAAAGCTCTTTCAATTCTGAAGAGGAAAGATCAATCTGTAGAGCATCAGATATGTCGGGTAAAGAAGGGAATTCAGTTTTGTGCATGCCGTTAATTTTAAATATTGCAGATCCGGATGTAATTTCAGCAATTTCATTAGATTCACAGCTGATCTTTACTTGAGGCGATGTCAGCTCTTTTATTAAATGGAAAAATCTTTTTGCGGGAAGAGCTATAGATCCTTCTTCTATAACTTTTGCAGATGCATAACAGCGCATAGATGTTGTTAGGTCTGTTG
>CAYNVX010000078.1:0-7616 GCA_964400755.1 uncultured bacterium
AATGCATAATTGCACATATGTATATAAAACGAAAATTATCTTCAAAATTAGTCGATATAGCCAAAACCTTTCCTGTTATAGCTATATTAGGACCTAGACAATCTGGAAAAACTACACTATCTAAACATGTATTCAAAAATCACAACTATGTATCTTTAGAAAATTTTGATATGAGGGAGCTAGCAATCGCCGATCCCAAGGGATTTATAAAAATTCATAAGAACAAACATGGGATAATCTTAGATGAAATTCAACATGCCCCAAATCTTTTATCTTATATTCAAACATATGTAGATGAAAATCCTGAACCGGGCGGGTTTGTTTTAACCGGATCACAAAATTTTGTAATCCATGAAAAAATTTCTCAAACGTTAGCCGGTAGAATATTTATATCCACCCTTCTTCCTTTTACAATAGAAGAATTGCAAGATTCTATGATATTACCAACTGATATAGATGAATTAATTTTTACTGGCTTATATCCACGAATTTTTTCACAAAAAATAAATCCCATTGACTGGTATCCAAGTTATATCTCTACCTATGTTGAAAGAGATGTAAGACAAATTAAAAATGTTAGCGATCTGCAATTATTCCAAAAGTTTTTTAAATTATGCGCTGGAAGAATTGGGCAATTACTAGATATTACCTCACTTTCTAATGATGTAGGAGTTTCTGTAAATACTATTAAAAGTTGGATAAGTATCCTTGAAGCTAGTTACATAATATTTCTTTTATATCCACATTTTAATAACTATTCTAAGCGTATTATCAAAACCCCTAAATTATATTTTTATGATACAGGAGTAGCTTGCAGCCTATTAGGTATTGAATCGGTAAATCAAATAATGACTCATTATTTAAAAGGAAATTTATTTGAATCCTTAATTATTTCAGAACTTAAAAAGAAAAGATTTAATGTAGGATTACCTCCAAGAATCTATTTTTATAGAGATAATCAAAAAAATGAAATTGATTGTATTTTTGAAAAAGAAAATAAAATAATTCCGATAGAAATAAAATCAGGTCATACAATTAATTCAAGTTATTTTGATAACTTAATTTTTTGGAATAAAATGACAAAATCACAGGATTTGAGCTATCTAATATATGCCGGATCAGAAAATCATAAAAAAAATAATATTGATATTATAAGCTGGAAAAAGATCTCTTCGATTTTAAACTAAAGCCAGGACTTTAATAATTAACCAATTTTCTAATAGCCGCTTCCAGATCTTTCTTTTGGGGAAGAATCTCATTTTCCAAGTTTTGAGCATATGGGACCATACAATCTTTAGCACAAACCCTAACTATTGGAGCATCAAGATATTTAAAGCCTTTTTCCATAACTTGAGCCATGATCTCAGCTGCAAAACCGCAGGTTTTTACAGCTTCATGAACTATCAGAAGCTTATTTGTCTTTTTAATAGAGTTAAGAATAGAATCCAAGTCTAATGGATTTAATGTTCTAAGATCAATTACTTCTATTGAAATATTTTCCTGTTTTAACTTATCGGCGATTTCTTTGGCAAAAAGTGTCATCATGCCATAAGTAACGATTGTAGCTTCTTTTCCCTCTACAACGATGTTTGCCTTACCAAATTCTAAAAGTTCATCAGACGAAGGCTCTTCTTGAGCACAAAAGACTCTTTGTCGATATAAAGCCTTATGTTCTAAAAAAACTACAGGATTCGGGTCTCTGATTGCTGTCTTTAATAATCTTTTAGCATCTTTTGCATTACTTGGAACCACAACTTTCAATCCAGGAACATGACATAAAAATGTCTCAATGCTTTGTGAATGATATGGGCCGCCTTGAATATATCCGCCGTAAGGTATTCTAACAACCACAGGACAATTCCATTCACCGTTTGACCTGTAGTAAATAGATGCCAGCTCATTTAAAAGCTGGTTGAAGGCCGGAAAGGTGTAATCGGCAAATTGAATTTCAGCAATAGGCTTATGAAAACCGTCAAAAGAGAGTCCAATTGCAAGCCCTATAATGGTTGATTCCGCTAAAGGAGTATTGAAACATCTATCTTTACCAAACCTGTCGGTTAATCCCCTAGTTATTCCAAAAACGCCGCCTTTATTTCCGCCAACGTCTTCGCCAAATATTACAACGCCTTCATCTCTTTGCATTTCTTCAGCGATCGCATGATTGATAGCATCCATCATAACAACAGGCTCACCTAGTTTTTCTTCAGATGTTTCTACACTGAATTCTTTAAAGATTCTGTCAGCAGCCGTCTCACTTTTAGGAAAAGGTATTTTTTCAGCTTCTATTGAAGCTGCTTCAACTTCTTGTTTAATTTGTGTTTTTAATTTTTCTATTTCATCTTGAGATATGATCTTCTTTTCCAAAAGAAGTTTTTCAAAAATTATTATTGGATCTCTTTTTGCTTGAGCATCTATTTCTTCTGGGGATCTATATTTTTTTTGATCATCGCTGATAGTATGAGAATTTATCCTTGGAACTTTTGCAATAATTATAGAAGGCCCATCTTTCTGTCTTGCTTTTGAAATGGCCTTATCAACCGCATATTTTGACTCAAAGTAACTTGTTCCATCGATTTCAAAAACTGAAAGGTTTTCAAAGCCTGATGCAATTTTAGCTATGGAAGATCCCGCAGTCTGCTCTTTTTTTGTAACAGATATAGCATAGTCATTGTCTTGAATTACAAAGATTATTGGAAGTTTATGTATTGCTGAATAGTTTAGTGCCTCATGAAAATCACCCTGTGAAGTTGATCCGTCTCCGCCGGAAACGTAAACCACTTCGTCATTTTTAATTCCTTTAGCAAGACCAACCGCCTGAAGGTATTGTGATCCAACGCAGCTAGACTGACAGGGTATTCTACGTTCCTTATGAGAGAAATGATCGGGCATCATGCGCCCTGATGAGTGATTCTTTGTATCTCTTGCTAAAAAGGCAGCTATAATTTCTTCTAAGGTTGATCCTAAAGCAACAGCAAAAGCCCTGTCTCTATAATATGGGAAGGACCAGTCTTTCTTAGCGATTAAAGAGCTTCCGCATACAGCTCCAATCATCTCATGACCTTTAACAGATAAAAAGAAGGTAGATCCTTTGTTCTGTTTGACCATTACGGCCATCTTTTCATCCAAGAACCTGATTTTATAAAGGAGCTTTAACAGATCAATATATTTTTTTGAAGATTCAAGTGAAATATTTTCTGTAATCTCTGAAATATTTTTTATATCTGTCTCTTTTACCAAGAAATCCATAAAAAGCCTTCTATTTAAGATAATTGCAATTATTTAATTTATAATAGCTTATTATACTACAAATTAGCCTTAATTGACAGAATTTAAAATTAGTCTTTACGTCTCTTGGTGCTCTTGATTTTAGCGACTTTTTTAATAGAGAAGTGCTTGCGTTTTGGCCCAACATATTCTCCTTCCTTCAATTTGACCTCTTTTTCTCTTGTTGGGAGAACATCTTGTATAGCCTCTTCAATTTTATATTCTTTCTTAGCGCTGATTTCGAATTTCTTGGTATCTTGAAGTTTAGGTTTAATAAATGGCTGGAATGAAGATTTAACCTTTCCAAAACCAGCATTATGCTCTGAAGTTGTTAACCTATTAGAGAGGTTTTGTAAGGATTCCAATCTTTGGGATAAAGCTTCCAGCTTTTCATCAACTTTAATTCTTGTGCTACCTCTCAGAGATGCAAGCAATTGTTCCTCAGATTCAAATTTTGCCGAGAAAGTGACAGATGATGCGCTAGAAATATCAGGAATATATAAAAAGAGCCTTACAGCTTTAGGGACGGTTTTATAGATGTCCATTGTCATTTGAGGCTCAAATTCAACCTTTGCCACCTGTTTAGGCGGTCTTCCTCTTTTTGGACGAGGATTTAAAGCTTCATTTGAATAATATGTCTTTGCCTTTTGCTCAAGGATTGACCTTATGCTATTAATATCTTTAGGCACTTTAGCGTCAAACAAAGTATGTTTTAATTTTTCAACAATGTTTTTACTTAGGTCTAGATCTTCTTCGAAAACAAACTTGATATTATGCAGGCGCAACCATTCGATAATTCTTATTCTAAAACGCTCTTGGTAATATTGCTGCCATTTTTCAAGTTCAGTTAAGTTGTCATATATAAATTCTAGAAAATTTTCTCTAGCTTCTTTCGCAGAAATAATATCTAAAAGCTTTTCTTTGGTATCGATATCATAGACTTTTTCATTAACAAATCCTTCCATGAACTTTTTTATTTCAAATAAAGCCATTTTTGGGATCAAACAATATCTTACACTATTATCATGAAGTTCTTTATCTAATTGCGTGAGCTCTTCTTGATCTTTATCCAAATCGGCATAGACTAAAAAGCCTTCTACCTTATCTAAATAAAAATCTCTCTCATCATCAGATTTTGCAAAAGCGTCCATCAACCTGTGATAGCGAAGTATTAATGGAACTTGAGCTGTAGGAAATGTTTCTGCCATAGATATTACCACCTTCAAAGATGCTGTATATAATAACAAAAAAATTAGGCTATTGCAAGAGCTATTAGTATAGATTGCATTTTAGGGGTGAAATATCTATTATCTATTACAATAAAAGATTATTTATTTTATTAGGTGAAAAAAATGCTTGATATAAAACTAATTCGACAAGATCCAACAATAGAAGAAAAATTAAAAACAAAAGATCCTGAAACCGACCTTTCTCAAATAATTTCTTTAGATAAAACATTAAGAGATATCCAAACAGAAGTTGAAGAGCTAAAATCAAAAAGAAATCAGGCATCCAAAGAAATCGGCCTAAAAAAACAAAAAGGAGAAGATGCTTCTTCTATAATGGAGCAAATCTCCGGAATAGGAGAAGAAATCGAAAAGCTTGATACAAAACTTAAAGAAATAGAAGCAAAAAGAAATGAAATGCTCCTATTTCTTCCGAATATACCTATGGATGACATTCCCATATCTTTAGATCCCAAAGATAATGTTGAAATTAAGAGATATAAAAAAAAGCCTACCTTTTCTTTTCAATTTAAAAATCATTTGGAATTAAATGAAAAACTAAATCTTTTTGATTTTACAAGAGCCACAAAGATCTCCGGCAACCGCTGGCCGATGTATACTAATTTAGGTGCAAGACTGGAATGGGCCTTATTAAACTACATGATAGAAATTGGACTGAAAAACGGTTTTGAGCAGATTATCCCTCCTATTTTAGTAAGAGAAGAGATGATGTATGGGGCGGGACAGTTTCCTAAATTCAAAGATCAAAGCTTTCATGTTAAAGATGAAGATTACAATCTCTATTTAATACCTACTGCCGAAGTAGCTCTTAACAGCATTTACTACGATGAAATCCTCGAAGAAAAAGATCTTCCTAAAAAGTTTATATCCTATACTCCCTGCTTTCGAAGAGAGGCAGGAGCTGCCGGCAAACAGGAAAGGGGACTTATCAGAACCCACCAGTTCAATAAGGTTGAGCTTTTTTGTTTAACCCACCCCAACGACAGCACAACCGTTTATGAAGAGATGCTCCTCTCCGCTGAAGAAATATTAAAAGGATTAGATCTTCACTACAGAAATATGCTTTTAGTTACCGGCGACATGTCCTTTGCTTCAGCAAAAACCATCGATATCGAAGTATGGCTTCCGGGACAAAACAGATATTATGAAGTCTCTTCAGTATCTAACTGCACAGATTTTCAAGCGAGAAGATCATCAATCCGCTTTAAAGGCAAAGAAGATAAAAAGCCTAGCCTCGTCCACACCCTTAACGGTTCTGCCCTGGCAACATCCCGCTTAATGGTTGCAATATTAGAAAACAACCAGCAAGAAGACGGCTCGGTAAAAATACCTAAAGTATTGCAGAAATATTTAGGCGGATTAGAAGTTTTAGAGCCGAAATAAAACCAACAATTACTAATCTTTATTTAAGTTGTAATTAATATTCATATCATTAACATATTTGCTAATATTATTATTTTTGGAGATAAACATGGCAGTTAGATATATATGTGATAGTACAGCAAACTTGATAAAATGGCCTTTTCAAAGTAGACAGAACTTCTTAGCTACCGCAGCCGGTGCAACAGCTGCTTTTGCAACTAAGCAATTTGCTCAAAGTCCTTATCTTGTAGCTATTCTTACTGGTCTTACAGCAGCACTTACTTTAGCTAATAGACTTATTTCCCATGAACAAACCATTCAAAGAACTAATCATGCTCTTGAATTACAAAATTTAGAAGAAATTCATGCTAGAGAGACAGAAATATTAAGAAGTGAAAATCAAAGATTAACAGAAACTATAAGCATACATCAAGAGGTCGAAAGCTTTATTAACAGAACAAGTGCCCCTTCTACACCTCTTTCTCCACATGAAAAAAAAATTATTGCTGCTCAAAGAATTAAACTACTCTTACATTATTCAAAGGAACAAATGTTAGCTAATATGACTCATGAAATAGTAAGCGGAGTCTTACAAGTAAGACTTGAAGATATTCCGTTTAATGAATCATTAGAAATTATGAATATTGACAAAAGAGTTTTTGAATCACTTTGGGATTTTAATCCCGTTTCTTATCAGGGGAGACTAAGAATGTTTTTAGAAATAATACCAGTAGAACATCGTCCACACTTTCAACTTGCTATACAAGAACAACCACCCGCATATGAAGAAGAACCAGGTGATGCAGCAAGACCAGTTTAATTAAAAAAAGGACATAAAAATGGCAATTAGATATCTATATGATAGTACAGCAAATTTAATAAAATGGCCTTTCCAAAGTAGACAGAACTTCTTAGCTACCGCAGCCGGTGCAACAGCTGCTTTTGCAACTAAGCAATTTGCTCAAAGTCCTTATCATGTTGCCCTTTTAACAGGACTTGTTGGTCTATTATCATTAGCTAATAGAACGCTGAAAATAGAACATAGAAAAGAATTACAAAAAAATGATCAAACATTAGATCTACTAAAAAAAACTCTCCTTGAGGAAAAACAACAAGTAGAAAGAAATTTAAAGCACCAGATTACATCTTTGCAAAAAGAAAAAGGCGAATTAGAACGTACCAATTCTAGAATAACTCAAAGAATAACAGCTTTATCAGAAGAAAATGAAAAATTAAAAAAAGAAAAACCAGAAGCCTGTTATATAATAAAATTAGAAAAAGAAATCGAAGAATTAAAAATAAAAAATTATGAACTAACTAATAAGACCTTATTCCTTTCTGAAGAGACCGAAGCTGCAAAATCTCAAGCTGCATCTTTAAAAGATCAAGCTGAATTTTATTACATTTCCTGGCAACAAGCCCTTTCGTTAATAAGACCTTAACAATAAACCTCTTATGTAACAGTCTAAGCACTCATTTTAAAAGACTGCTAATTTTTTCTTGCCTCCAAAAAAGCACTTTGCTATCATAAATATATGAATTTAAGTAAAGGACTAGTCTTGAAGACATTAGCTTTAAAAAAAAGAATTACCAAGCATGACAAAGAGCATGGCATATTAATCGGCCTTATTGATCTTTATATTAAGACCGGCTCCCCTGTCGGGTCTAATTTTTTAAAAGATAAAGGTTTCGACAATATGAGCTCTGCCACTATTCGTAATTATTTTGCCAAACTGGAAAAAA
>CAYNVX010000079.1:0-476 GCA_964400755.1 uncultured bacterium
TAAATGAGATTATTAAAAAACATAATATGAAAAAAGAACTGGTCAAAGATCTAATTGAGAGAATTCACCGTGCTGAATATAAAAGAAGACAAAGCCCTCCAGGCATCCGTGTTACAAAAAAATCTTTTAGTAAAGGAAGATTTTTTCCAATAGTTCAAAAATGGTCAAATTAATTTTAAAATTATTATTTTTTTTTTAATTGTTTTCTATTACTGTAATAGTAATGAGATGTAAAACGGAGTTAGTATTGTGACTGACAAAAATTTAAAAAAAGAAATAGGTCTATTCACCTTGGTTTCTTTAGGTGTCGGCAGTATTTTGGGTCCGGTATTTTTGCTATGCCGGCTTCCATGGGTGCTGTTGCTGGCCCTTCATTAATTTGGGCTATTGTAATTTCAGGTATAATTACAATTTTCTTAGGTCTTCCTTATGCAGAACTTGGTGCCGCATTTCCTTTAACTGGCGGACCTTATTCT
>CAYNVX010000079.1:486-7514 GCA_964400755.1 uncultured bacterium
AGGTTTCTTAATGGGATGGGGATATTTCCTTTATCTCTTCATAGGAACAGCTGCAATTATTGATATTTTTATCGTTTATTTAGGATTCTATATTCCAGGACTTTCTAATGGTGAAACTTTAACTCCACTTGGTATTGCTATGGCTGTTATATTCTTGTGGATTTTTACATGGATTAACCTTGAAGGTGTTAAATGGGGAGGTATTTATAGTATTGTTACTACTATTGGAAAATTAATACCGCTCGCTATTTTCTGCTTTGTTGGGTTTGGATATATTCAAGGACATAATTTCTTTCCAATGATGCCTTATGGATTTACTGGAGTTACTCTAGCAATAACTTTATTCTTTTGGTCTTATACAGGCTTTGAAGCGATCGTTGTGCCTTCCGAAGAAGTAAAAAATCCGGCAAGAACTATTCCTTGGGCTATGGTTATAACTATATTAATTACAATTGTTGTTTATACATTAATTGCTTTTGTCTTTGTTGGTATAATTAACTGGCAGGCCTTGGGGCTTTCTCCAGGAGATTGGGTCTCTATTGGGAAATTGGCTTCTCCTTTATCTGATCTTTCAAAAGCAATTGGTCTGCCATGGCTAGCTGCTTTAGTTGCTATTGGAGCGATCGTTGCTACTGGTGGTTCAGGCGGAAGCTGGGTCTTAATACAGGGAAGGATGCCATATGCTATGGCAAAAGATAAACTCTTTTGGTCTCCTCTTGCAAAAGTTAATAAAAAACATGGAACTCCAAATGCAGCTTTAATTTTCACTTCAGCTTTGACAACCATTATTTTAATTACTATTCCAAATTTCCCTTCTGTCGCTCTAATTGCTTCAGTTACTGCTGTTGTACCATATGCCGCAGCAGTATTATCTGTTCCGATTCTTAGAAAAAGTAAGCCAAATGTAAAAAGACCTTTTAGACTGCCTTTTAACAAGTTGTTCACTCTAATTGGGTTTATACTTTGTACTTTCTTAGTATATTGGGCTTCTTGGCCTTGGTCTATTATAGGCAGCTTACTGATGCTTACCGGCTATCCAGCATTTTTATTTGTAAAAAATAAAAAATGGGAGTTCCGTCGCAACTTGTGGGTTATTATTTACTTGATAGGAATAATGATAATATCTTTCTTGGGTGATAGTGAGTTCACTTTTAATAATTTTACCCCATGGCAGCCTCTTAATTATTTAAGAATGCCATATGATTTAATAGCACTGTCAATATTAGCTATTATCATTTATATCTTGGCTTATAAAGAAAATATAAAAACAAAAGGTTAGGAGTTTATATGGATGGAGTAATAAAAGCAGAATGGGATCCAATCCGTAAGATTGTGATGCACAGACCTGGTATGGAAATGTTCTTCGGTCTTATTGAACCATATAGCTCTTTATACGAAAGGGCGTTTAGCAGAACTAAAGCCGTTTATGAACATCAGCGTTTGCAAAGAGTTTTTGAAAATGAGTTTGGTGTAGAAGTCCTTTTACTTAAAGATGCAATTGTTGATGCTGCTAATAAGAAGCCTGCTATTAAAAAAGCTTTGATTGAACTTGCCAAACATTCGATGGAATATGTTGGAGATGACGTTGAAGTTGAAAGGGCAAAAAAATCTTTCGAAGAAAATACAAAATATCTTGATACCGAACATTATTTTAATCTTTTGTTAATAAACCCTTCTATCAGGCTTCGCTCTGATGAAGGATCACGCAATGTTGAATTAAATATTACTAAAAGACAGCCTTTGGCTAACCTTTACTTTATGAGGGATCAGCAGTTTGTTACAGAACAGGGGATTGTTTTATGTCGCATGGCAAAACCTGCCAGAAGAAATGAACCTAAAGTAACAAAGTTTTTATGGGAAACAGTTATGGGGCTAAACGTTCTCCATGAAATTACTGCTCCCGGCACTATAGAAGGTGGAGAATTTATCCCTATGGGTAACTTTGCTATGGTTGGTATTGGCGATAGAACAAATAGAGATGCGATCGATCAGCTTCTTTCTTTAGAGTTTAATTATGAGGAAATTGCTGTTGTACATCAGCCTATGCATCCTCTTGTTCCTGCAAATGAACCTGATCCTATGATCAACATGCACCTTGATACATATTTCAACGTAGCTTCAAAAAATGTTGTGGTTGGCTGCGAAGTTATGTTAGAGAATGCTCAAGTTGAAATTTATAAAAATGAGGGGCTCGGCCAATTCAAAAAAGAAAATAAGCAAATTAACTTAAAAGATTATATCAAGTCAAAAGGCTTTGATATAATTAATGTTACTTCATTAGAACAAATGTCCTATGCCTCTAACTTCTTATGTATGAAAGATGGACGTATTGTAGCAGTAGAAGTTGAAAGGAATGTTAAAAATGTTATGCATGCCCTTACAGTTGCTGAAAGAGACAATCCAACTAAATATGGCAAACTTCTAGCTCAGATTAAACAGGATTATGAATTCTTGAAAAATGAAGGACAATTCTTCCCTCACAAAAAAGAAGTCTATCAGATGGGAATAGAAGCTTATCCTGTAAATATTCCAAACTTGACAGGTGGATATGGAGCGGCCCATTGTATGACTTGCGCTCTGGAGAGGAGTTAATTATGTCTAAAAAAATATTGATTGCTTTAGGCGGTAATGCCCTTTCCCGTGCCGGTGAAAAGGGAACTATTGAAGAACAGCTTGCTCATGTAAAAGAAACGGCAACTAAGTTTTTAGAAATTATTAAGGAAGGTCATAAAATTGCCATTACTCATGGAAATGGTCCTCAGGTTGGATCTATTCTTTTAAAAAATGAAATGGCAAGTAAAACACTTCCTCCAATGCCATTGGATGTATGCGGTGCAGAAAGTCAGGGAATGATAGGCTATATGATACAACATATGACCTATAATGAAATAGCAAGGCAAAAAAAAGACTACTCTGTTGTTACACTTTTAACTCAAGTCTTAGTTGATAACAATGATCCCGCTTTTAAAAATCCTTCAAAACCTATTGGTCCTTTTTATACTAAAGAAGAGGCAGATAGACATATACAAGAACAAAAATGGAGCATGATTGAACAGATCGGTAAAGGCTATAGAAGGGTTGTTCCATCACCAGAACCTTTAGATGTTATAGAAGGTGATAATATTAAAAGGTTAGTTGATAAAGGAGTTATAGTTATTTCCTGCGGCGGTGGGGGTATTCCTGTAACTAAAAATCCTGATGGTACTCTTTTTGGTGTCGAAGGGGTTATTGACAAAGATAAGACTGCAGCAGTGCTCGCTCATGTTATTGATGCCGATGTTTTAATGATTTTAACAGATGTTGAAAAAGCTTTTATTAATTTTCATAAGCCCGATCAAAAGGCCTTAGGGGAAATAACAGTTAAAGAAGCTAGAAAATATCTAGCTGAAGGTCAATTTGGTGAAGGTTCAATGGGACCAAAAGTTGAAGCAGCCTGCAGATTTGTTGAAAAAGGTGGAAAAAAATCTATTATCACATCTTTGGAAAAAGCTATGGATGCTTTAAATAAAAAAACAGGAACGATTATTACTAAATAATGGATAAAGCTTGTTTAAAAATCTTATATGACGAACATATAACCATTTTGAAAATGATCGATATTTTAAAACAAAATAAAGATCATTTTCAAAAAGAAGATATTTCTGTAATTGTAGATTTTTTTCAAAGCTATGCCGATAAATGTCACCATGGAAAAGAAGAAGATATCTTTTTTATAGAATTGCAAAAAAAGAAACTTTCTAACGATTTGATAATTATCTTAAATGAACTAATAGAAGAGCATAAAAAAGCTAGATCTTTGGTTAAAGAACTTTCAAAAGAAAAAAATAAAGATCAAATTTCTAAAATTATCGATAATTTAACTACTTTTTATACAGAGCATATTGAAAAAGAAAATATTCGCTTTTTTCCAAAAGTTTTAATTTATTTTAATTCTCAAGAAAAAAAAGAGCTTAAGGCTAAGTTTGATCTTTTTGATCAAAACATTATCCATAAAAAATATCTTGATGTAATTATAAGATTAAAAGAAAAAACGGAGCTGAAATAGCTCCGTTTTTTATTCTATTAACAAAAATTAATTAAACATTACCGATAGTTGATACCATTACAGCTTTAATAGTATGCATTCTATTTTCTGCTTCATCAAAAACTATAGAATGTTTTGATCTGAAGACTTCATCGGTAACTTCCATTTCTTTAATTTTAAACTTTTTATGGATCTCTTTCATTGTCTCTGTTTTTAAATCATGAAACGCTGGAAGACAGTGCATGAACTTGACATGAGGATTATTTGTTTTCTTTATCATCTTCATATCAATTTGATAAGGCTTTAAGAGTTTTATTCTCTCTGCATATTTATCGCCTTCTCCCATAGAAACCCAAACGTCAGTATATAATACGTCAGCACCTTTTACAGCTTTGTCAATGCTTTCGGTAAATTCAATTTTTGCACCGGTCTCTTTTGCTATTTCTTTCATTTCATCAACAAGTTTTTTGTCAGGAAATAATGATTTTGGAGCAAGTCCAACAAAATGCATTCCCATTTTGGCAGCACCGATCATCCATGAATTTCCCATATTGTTTCTGGTATCTCCAACGAAGACTATTTTTACTTCATGAAGACCTTTAATCATATGCTCTTCTATTGTCATCATGTCGGCTAAGATCTGGGTTGGATGGAATTCATCGGTAAGTCCATTCCAAACAGGTACACCTGAATATTTTGCAAGCTCTTCAATTGTTTTTTGCTTATATCCTCTAAATTCTATCCCATCATAATATCTTGATAATACTTCAGCGGTATCCTCAATTGATTCTTTAACGCCCATTTGGCTATTTGTTAAAAATGTAACATAGGCGCCTTCATCGGCAGCGGCCATCTCAAATGCGCAGCGTGTCCTTGTTGATGTTTTTTCGAATATTAAACATACATTCTTATGTTTTAATAGTTCTCCTCTTAGTCCTGCTCTTCTTTTTGTTTTTAAATCTCTTGATAGATCTAGCAAGAAGCGGATTTCTTGAGTTGAAAAATCTTTTAATGTTAGAAAATCTTTTCCTCTTAAATTAACAGGCATTTTTCTTGCTCCTAATTTTTTATACCACGTTAATTTTGATTAATATCAAACAATTATTTTATTTAAAAGAAGATTAAATATTGTCCCAAGAAAATGGAATAATTTCTTTTATAGAATTTTTCTTTTGTTCAAGCATGAAGAGACGATCAAAGCCAACTGCTATTCCATAGCAGTCACCGATATTTTTTAGAATAGATAAAAAGGTTTCATCTATTTCAAGTTTTTCTTTTCTTTTTTCATTAATTTTTAAAAATCTTATCTTTTGACTTTTTTTACGAGTCAGCTCATGAAAGCCATTGGCCAGTTCTATTTGATTAAAATAAACTTCAAATCTTTCTGCAACTTCAATGCCTTCTATTGTATGCGTCTGAGCTAGTGCTGCCTGGCTTTTGGGATAATCATAAATAACATATATGATGTCATTCTTCATTTTAGGTTCGACAATATGTGTTACAATAAGATTTAAAAGAGAACCTATATCTTTAATATTTTCAGATATAGAGATCTTATTTTTTTCTAAAATATTTTTTAAATCTTTCTTTGATGCTTTGGTATAGTCGATATCGGAATATTCAATTAAAAGATTTCTATATGAGATCTTTTTTATTTTTTTCTCGCCTAAAAATAAAAAAATAAGATGAAGCACTTCATTAATAAAAGTTTCAAAGCTGCAATTTTTTTTATACCACTCAATCATGGTAAATTCAGGATTGTGAATTTTTCCTAACTCATCCTTTCTAAAGACATGTCCTAAAAAATAGATTTTATCGAGGCCAAAAGACAAAAGCCTTTTCATCATATATTCCGGAGAAGAATGTAAATAACCTCTTTCTTTATTTATTACATCTGTCTTCATCAGATCAATATGCTCATCGATAGAAGGCTTTTTTGTAATATAAGGAGGGTCTACTTCTATAAACCCGAGATTAGAAAAAAAAGAGCGTACTTTTGATAAGGCAAAAGAGCGCTCTTTTAAAATATTAAGATACTCTTGAGACATATTCAGCTGTTCTGGTATCGACTTTTATCATTTCTCCTTCATCTACAAAAATTGGAATTTGAATTTTAGCGCCGCTTTCCAATGTTGCCGGCTTTAATACTCTGCCGGAAGCTGTATCGCCTCTTGCACCAGGATCTGTTTGTGTAATCTTTAGTTCCATAAATGTAGGGGGGATAATTTCTATAATTATCCCTTTATAAAAGATGGCATCATAGAGCATGTCTTCTTTTAGCCATTGTTTGGTATCTTTAAGAACAGTAAAAGGAACTGTAACTTGATCGTAGGTCTGATCGTCCATAAAAACTGCCGCTTCCTGTTCTAGATAGAGCATTCTCATTTTTGCTTCTTCAACATCGGCAAGTTCTAGTTTATCGCCTGACTTATAGGTTTTTTCAACCACTCTAGATGAAATAATATTTTTTAATCGTATTCTGTTAAAGGCTTGCCCTTTTCCCGGTTTGACAAATTCATTAGATATTACAATGTAGGGCTCATTATCTAATTCTATTTTCATGCCTGCTCTAACATCATTAGTTGTTACGTTCATCTCTTGTACCTCTTTTTTTTCTCATAAGATTGTTATTTATTTCATTTTAATTTTCAAATTGAAAATCTAGACTTTATTGGAAAACTTATTTAAATTATTTAATGAATTAATATAACAGTGGGATAAAAAAAATATGAACCCAATGGAAAAACAGATAGCTCTAGATACTCTAGAGAGATATTCCGGCAGTAAGGCTACAGATTTTGAATCTAACCTTATAATTACCAATTTTCCCAGATATGTCGATTACTTTGCCAGTTCCAGAAAAGCAAAGGTCTTTGAAGGATCAGCTTTTAAAGTGGCGCACTGCAAAGAATCCGAAATTTCTATCCTTGATTTTAAAATAGGTTCTCCCGCTGCTGCTTTGGTTGTTGATATCTGCTCATTCTGCCCATCAGAGCCTTCTTAT
>CAYNVX010000080.1:0-7379 GCA_964400755.1 uncultured bacterium
AAATATAATTACAATTGAAGATCCTGTGGAATACAAACTGCAGAACATTGCGCAGATAGCAGTAAACCCCAAGATTGAACTAACTTTTGCAAAGGGGCTGCGCCACATATTAAGGCAGGATCCTGACATAATAATGATTGGAGAGATAAGAGATAGGGAAACGGCGCAGATAGCGATTCAATCATCATTAACAGGCCATTTGGTATTTAGCACTCTTCACACTAATGATTCTCTTTCAGCGTTAACCCGTCTTGCAGATATGGGGATAGAGCCATATTTATTATCATCTTCGATTGTTGGGATATTAGCGCAGCGGCTAGTTAGAAAGATTTGTCCTGACTGTAAAGTTTCTTATGTTCCTGAAAGAAAAGAATTGGAAGAATTGAAGATTGAAGCGGATGTTTTGTATAAGGGAGAGGGCTGTGAAAATTGTTTCAACACGGGCTATAAGGGAAGGCATGGTATTTATGAATTAATTTTGGTTAACAAGGCAATAAAGAAACAGATAAATAAAAATATAGATTTAGAAGAGATAAAAAAGATAGTGGGCAAAGATTTTAGCACATTAAAAGAAAATGGGATTGAACTGGTTCGGCAGGGGATAACAACAACGAAAGAATTATTTAGAGTAACAAGAGCGGTAGAGTGATAGATGTCATTATTTCAATATATTGGATTTTTAGAAGATGGAAAAAAAACATCAGGGCTGATAGATGCGGGAAATGTCAATGATGCAAGGATTCTTTTAGATAAGAAAAAGATAATATTATTAGAAATAAAAGAGCCTTCAAAAAAAGAAATAAATCTATCTAAGAAAGAGTTGCTTTGTTTTACAGAAGAGCTTTCTAAATTAAACAAAGCGGGTCTTGCTCTATATGAAGCTCTTTTGGCCTTATCGGAAAAGTATGAGAAAAGCAGGATAGAAATATTAATATTGGGGATTTGCGACAAGATAAAATCTGGGCAATCTCGTTCAAAAGCATTTTCATCTTATCCGAAAACTTTTGATATAATCTATTGTTCGATGATTGAAAATGCTGAAAAAACAGGAAAACTGCCGGAGGCATTGGATGAGATTTCAATAATATTATCAAAACAAAGCAAATTAAAAAAACAGATGGTAGCAACGCTTACATATCCTGCCATTTTAGCAATATTTTGTTTTGTAGTATTATGTTCGCTTTTTTTCTTTGTCATTCCTTCCTTATTTGAATTATTTGAAGGGAAGAGCGTTCATCCTTTAACCAAAGCGGTATTGGCAATAAGTAAAGCTCTATGCAGTATAAAGTTTATATTATTAGGGCTATTTATATTATTAATTATAATGGTGGTTATTTTTCTTCTTAATCGCGATCTGAAAAAAAAAGCATTTGGTTTTTTAATAACACTTCCATTGATGAAAGATCTTTTTATCAAGATAGCTCTAATAAGGTTTAGTAGATCATTTTCAACACTTTTGCTTGGGGGGGAGAGTTATCTTAATGCTATTTCATTATCGGCCAAGGTAATGAACCATCCTTTATTAGAAAAAGAGATAATAGGGATATCGGAGCGGATAAAAGAGGGGGAGGCATTAAGCAAGCTTTTTAAAGAAAGCCAATATATTCCACCACTGGTCCCTAGGATGCTGGCGATAGCAGAAGAGGGCGGCAAAATGGCGGAGATGTTAAAGCATATATCAGAGATTTATGAAGATGAGATTGAAAAAATACTTGCGCAAATAACAGCTATCCTACAGCCTGTTATATTGCTAATTTTAGGGGTAATTGTAGGATTTGTAGTTTTATCGGTTTTATTGCCCTTAACAGATGTAAGTTCATTTATTGGAGGTGAAGAGATATGAAAAAAAGAGCCATGACGCTTTTAGAGATAATGATAGTAATTTTTTTAATTGGGATGATTACAAGTGTAATCGGATACAATATGAAAGGATCAATTGACAAGGGGAAGGTATTTAAAACAGAAGAATCTCAAAAACAGATAAGAGACTTATTATTATTAGAAGCTGTAAAAAGTTCCAAATCTCTAGAGGAGATTTCAAAAAACCCAAGACGTTATTTAGAAGATTCCGGCATGCCCAAAAATGTGGACAAGTTATTGAAAGATGGTTGGGGCGATCCATTTCTTATTGAGCCGACATCTGATAAGAAAGACCTGGTTGTATTTTCAAAGAATTTAGAGAATTACAAAAATAGAAAGAGCAAGAAGGGTAAGGTAAAATCATCAGCAAATGAAGACTATAGTGTTGAGTAGGAAATTTACTCTTATAGAGCTTTTTATATCTTTAGCGATTATTGGAGTGGTAAGTACTTTTTTAATTTTCAAAACGAATGAGATATTAACCAAGCATGCCTTCGAGACTAATATTAAAAAGGTAAACAATTATATTGAATATTGTAAAAAGATTGCCATAACGCATCAGGCGGACATTTATTTTAGTTTATACCAGAAAAAAAATGGTATTCAATGTGAAATAGGGACCGATGAAAATCAGGGGATATTCAAAAATCAGAAAAAGCAAGAAGATTTTTTAAAAAACATTTTATTTACCTTTAATGGGAAGAATTATCCTGAAATTATCCTGGGATGTTCTTCAACTGGAAAAACTTTTCCAAGCGGAAAGTTGAAAATTTCAAGTAAAAAAGGTAATTTTTCAAAAATTATAGATTATTAACAGCAAGGAATCTTGTAGAAAACTACATAATTCTCTAAGCTTAGAAATATTAAAACTTATATAGGTCTAACATGAAAAAATTTATTTTTAGTTTTTTATTTGTATTAAATTTTTTAATTTTAGGTCTTAGTGCCGAAGATTTTAATTATATAATGCCAAAGCAGCGCGAGCCTAATTGGCGTCCCGAAACAGTTAAAGTTTTTCCAAATGGAGGCAGTGAAGTAGTAATATTTTATGAACCTGCTGAAAATGGAGAGATGCCGGTAAAACAAATTACATTCTATGAAACAGGAGCGATAAAACAGGAAGTTGATTTAGCTGTAGTATCAGAAGAAAGCGAAGGATATAAACTTTGGAAAAGCGTTGTTGTTCCATCAGGCATATGTTTGGATTTAGCAAAAGAAGGCTTTGTTGAAAAGTTTTCATATTATGAGAAAGGTTTATTAGAAAAAGAGATGAAATCTTTTTATCGCGACAACCAGCTTAAATTGGTGATGCAATATAAACATGGTATATTGGACGGAAAGGTAGAGTCCTTTTTTGAAAATGGCGATAAAAAAGAGGAAGGGGAATTTATAAAAGGAAAATTGGAAGGGGATTTTATTACATATTATCCTAATTCAATAAAAGCATCTAAACTGCAATACAAAGATGGGCAGCTGCATGGCGCCGCAATTGAGTGGTATGATAATGGAGCGATAAAGTCTGAAAGAATGTTTGTTAATGGGAAGTTGCATGGAAGTGCTAAAACAGCCGCATTAAGAGTATTTGATGAAAACCACAACCTTTTAGAGGTATTAAACTTTAATGAGGGCAATCCTGTTGGATCTCATGTGAAGTATTACAAAGATGGAAAAGAAAAATACAGAGCTAATTATGAGGCAGGAAAAAAACATGGCAAAGAGATGTTTTTTTCGGAAGAAGGGGTTTTAATTGGCAAGGGTGAATATAAGAATGGCAAGGCTCTAGGGAAGCATTGGAGAAATCATGCTAACAACAAATTTTTCTATGCAGCCTTTTTTGACAAAGATGGAAATTTACAAAAGCCGATAGAAGAATTTGACGAGAACGGTCAAAAGATAAGAGAGCATTTTTTCAAAGAAGAGAAGCTTCATGGACCTTATAAAGAGTGGTATCCTGATGGTCAATTGAAAGTGGAGTTTAATTATAAGAAGAATGAATTTGACGGTGAACAGAAAGAGTATTATGAATCTGGTCAGGCAAAGATAAATGCATTTTATAAAGAGGGTAAGAGACATGGAAAATATGAACATTGGTATGAAAATGGCATTTTAGCTAAAAGCATTAATTTCAATGAAAACGAAATGGATCTGAAATGTGCTGAATGGTATGAAAACGGCAATGTGAAAAGCGAGTCTAACTTTATAGATAAAAAGCCGCATGGCCTACAGCAGGAGTGGCACGAAAATGGTATATTAAAAATATCTTCTAATTTTGAAAATGGTAAAAGAGAAGGATGGCACAAAGAGATAAACGCTAATAACGAACTTGTTTTTCAAGCAAAATATAAAAATGATATGTTCGATGGCGAGGTAATAACCTGGCATAAAAAAGACAGAATCAAAGAAAAGCTGAACTTTGTTGATGGAAAAAAAGAGGGTGAGCAGAAGTGGTATTATGAAAGCGGATCTCTACAGAAAGAAGCTTTTTGTAAAAACGATCTTCTAGAAGGTGAGGTAAAAGCTTATTATGAGGATGGTTCATTAAATTTTATTCAACATTTTGCTATTGGCAAGCCAGTTGGCGAGCATAAGGATTTTTATCCTAAAGAAATGTGCGAAGAGAGAAACAGCACACATTATGCAAGACTTTTTTCTTATGACGAAGAGGGAAAGCTTCATGGTGAGCAAAAAACATTTTTTGCAAGCGGTATAGTAGAATCTGTTATTGGATATAACCATGGTCAGTTTCATGGGTTGAAAGCCTTATGGGACAAAGATGGGAACATAAAAGAAGAAGCTCATTATGAAAGTGGAAGTTTAGAAGGAAGGTTCTTCCAAAAGGACACAGAAAATAGAGAAATAATTTTCATGTACAAGAACAATCGAAAAAATGGAGTTCACATGATCTTATATCCTCTAAATGAAGCTGGAGAAAAAGTTACAGCATTAGAAGCTGAGTATATAAATGACAAACTTTCCGGTCCTGTTAATGAATATAGTGAAGCAGGGATTAAATTAGCCTCTTATACATACAAAGATGGTATGAAAGAGGGAAAGGCATATGTCTATACACCAAAAGGTAAATTACATATGGTTGTTGAATATCACAATGACAAAAAAAATGGACTTGCGATTCAATATTTCCCAAATGGTAAAGAATTCAAAAAAGTATGTTTTATAAATGATTTGAAACAGGGCGAAGAGAGAACCTTATATAAAGAAGGTCAGCTTGCAGCTGTTAGTTATTATAAAGATAATATACTTCATGGCAAAAGCACATATTGGAATGAAGAGGGAACAATTGTTTTTGAAGGGGAATATAAAGAAGGCTTGCGCCATGGAAAAGTGAACAAATATTATGATGATGGATCTCTCTGTTTAGAGCAGAACTTTATTGAAGACAAGCTTCATGGTGAAAAGAAGAAATATGAAAAGACTGGCGAGATAGCCATATCTACATATGATCATGGCAAGTGCTTAGATTAATTTTTATCAAAAATATATTTTCAATAAGGCTTTAAATTTTTTTTAAAGCCTTATTTTTATATTAAAATAATAGTAGTTTAGTTTTGAAAAATTATTTCAATAAAATTGAAATTATCTTTTATATTTTGGTATACTTTTAGCCCAATTCAGAAATAGTTAATTTAAAAATTTATTAAAAAGGAGTTCTTAGTATGGCAATTGCATTGTATCCTCCTGCATTATTTCAAGGTAGAGACTTAGTAATGGTAGGATCGGATGAATATAGAGAAGAAGCTTATAGAAAGTCGCCTGATCTTTTTAACAGGATAGAGGCGGCTAGGGGTGAGGGAAGGATTGATGATGTACTTCATATAATATACCATGAGCTTTTCTGGTTAGATCAGCAGGCAGTTGCAGTAAATACTTTAGTAAATCATTTATTAGAAGAGAGAGGAGATGATATGGTAGATTCTGCTTCCGAGATTTATGATCAATTTTGGAATGAAATTGATCCTATAGAGCATTATGGTCCTTATGAAAAAGGCAGAATATTATTAGACATGGCAAGTTTATATATCAGACATCATGCAAAGTTTGGAGTAATAGCTCCTGGAAATACAAGGGGTTTGCAAAAAGCTCAGGAAATTATCAATGTTTTTGACTTCTATTATAACCAATTAGATTTAGAGCAAAGAGAAGTTGTTTTTGATGAATATAACAATTTAAGAGAAGCTTTAGAATTAGCAAGAGAGCGTCATATTGATCTTTATTTGCAGCCAGAAGAGGCAAGATTAAGAAGGCTTCAGAGAGCTCTTCCTGTTGAACTTGTAGAGTGGGCTTTTGAAAATGGGCATGATGTAGAAAATTTAGATCAATAAATTAGTAGCTGACTGTTACAGTAAAATGCCAAAGGTGGCTGCCACCTTTATATTCTTGTTTGCGCTCTCCTTTAAAGCCAAGATCTAATCTTGCTTCGACATAGGGATCTATGACAAATCTGGCTCCCGGACCATATCCATATAGAAACTGAGTTTTGGATTCATTTACCTGCTGATGTTTTACAGTATCTAGACCGTAGTCAAAGAATATTAAGAACTGAAGGCCATCTTTAGATTTATTAGGTTCATGTTGTCTTATAATATTAATGGTTGGAGAGTGAAGCTCGGTATTTAAAATTAAGCCATTATCTCCATTAAGCTCTCTTTCGTAATAACCTCTTACAGTATATAGACCACCTATGCCTAGTTCTTCAGAAGGCAGCAGGTTTCTATTTGATAATTGGCCTGTAGCTTTGAAATAGAACATTATATCATGAGGAAAGCGCCAAATGTTATTCCAAACAGCTTTTCCATAAACATATTTATTTTTTGCACTATGGCGAAGCTGGTTGTATTTATAATTTTGCTGATCAGGAAGCCATCTGCCGAAAGACCAGTTTAGCGCCAAGTCTAAAGTAGATCTATAATAATTTTTTTCATATTTGGTATAATAACCAAAAACAGCTTGAGTTAAGTTAACGTAATTAACCATTCTGTAACCGAATTCAACAAAATCTAAGTTGTTGTTGGTTCTTTTAAAATCAAAACCAAACCTAAAATCATTTTCTGTGTTTTCGCTTTTGAAGAAAGGAATGTTATATCTAAAGCTTCCTTGAGCGCTTTCTCCTCTGTTTTTTAGGTTGTTAGGCTCTACATAAGTAGCATGAACTAAGGCCCAGCCGCCAAATAAAGTTAGAATGTTTTTCCAGGGAAGAAAAATTGTATATTGGCCCGTATGGGCTTGAAACTTGTGGGGAGAATCGAAGGATGCGGAATATTGATAAGATAAAATGCTGTCGATAGCAAAAGCATTGTTCCAGTTAAATCCGCCGATAAATCTATTTCTGCCTATCTTTTTTATACCAGTATTTTCTGCGCCTACATAAACCCTAAGAGGAAAACGGTCATATGTTCTAAGTTCTATATCTGTTGTTCCGCTTTCTTCACCTGGAGCATAAATAGCATCGACACAAATCCAAATACTAAATGCTCAAATGTTCAAAACTGTAGGAGCCGTCT
>CAYNVX010000081.1:0-7161 GCA_964400755.1 uncultured bacterium
CATCTCGTTGTAAGTCACCTTACAAGCCTCTGCCTTTAGGCAGGGGTGATTGACTTCACTTCAGATCCTATATAAATAAATCGTAAGCTTGTAAGGGGCAAAAGGCAAGAAAAAAAATTAGATTTGCTTCAAATCCCCTGTTCGTAATCTTGAAGAATATATTCTTTTGCCCTATCAAAACTTATTTCACTAAGGTTAAGCCATCTAAAATAGGCTTCTTTTTTAAACCATGTAAACTGTCTTTTAACATAATTTCTGGATGCCTTCTTGAATTGAAAGACAAATCTTTCCCAATCATCTTCCCTTTGAGGTGAGCTTAAATAGTCTATCCCTTGGCGGTACCCTATAGCCTGCGAAGCGGAACTGTTTTGACACAATCCTTGCTCTTCTAGAATCTTAATCTCATCAATCAAGCCATTTTCTATCATTTCATCGCATCTTAAGTCGACTTTTTTATACAGTTCTTCTCTATTCATATATAAAAACCAGCATCTGAAATCATAGATATCACTTTCTATTTTCTGAGGCTTTGGGATATCGCTAACTTTCATTTTTGTAATAGCTATTATTTCCAGAGCTCTTACTATTTTATGTTTATCCCTTTCAGTTATGCTTTTTGCATATTCAGGATCTAAAATCTGAAGCCTTTCATATAAAACTTCAGGACCCATTAAATCAATTTGATCTTCCAGCTTCTTTCTAAGTTCAGGTTTTGAAGGAGGACCTAAAGGGGGCCCATATAATAAAGCATGAAGATAAAAACCAGAACCTCCAACAACTATTGGGATATGATTATTAGCTAAAATCTCTCTTAGAGCTCTTTGAGCTTCATTATAATATTCAGAAACATTGAAGCTATCTTTTACTTCTCTTATGTCAATCAAATGATGTTTGATTTTTTGTTGTTGTTCTTGAGTAGCCTTTGCCGTTCCAATATCCATTTTTTTATAGATCTGCATTGAATCGGCAGAAATAATTTCTCCACCTAATATCTGTGCAATAGAAATAGAAAGGTCTGTTTTGCCAACCCCGGTAGGACCTGCTATAACAATAATTCTCTTTCTTTTATTTTTAGTTGGAACCCTTTTTCTGAGCGGTTTGTAAATCTCAGAAAACAAAATACCTAGATCATCTTTATAAGTTTTATAAATACTCACTTCTAAGCCTTTTCCAAAAATGCTTCTTTTTGATTTCTGCAAATTTTTAAAGAATTTTTCACATGTGATATCTCAAAAAGATCTGATATTTCTTCAGGTACAGAAAAGATAACTATTCTTCCTTTTTCCAATTCAACCTTTTTAGAAAATGCAAGCAAAGATCTAATGCCGGCGCGATTAATATTTTCAATTTTTGAAAAATCTAAACAAATTTTCTTATGACCTTCTTTTAAAAGAACATTAATCTTCGTTTCTAAAATAGCATAAGTTGATTCTGTAATTTCCCCCACCAGTCTTAAAATAACATGCCTATCTATTTCCTCAATATTAATTTCTAGTCCTATATTCACTTCTTTTCTCCTAAGCTATATTTTTATATTTTAAGGGTTACAAAAAGTTATTTTTTAACCAGATTATATTATTTATCATCTATAAAGGCTAGTTTGGATATTCTCATATCTATGGTCTTAGGTAAAAAAACCAACTTTTCCGGTGTATCTTTTTCGAAAACAAACTGTTTTCGATAATCTTCAATCATCTTCTCATGAAGAGAAAGATAATTGCTAAGCTGTTTTAAATAATTATTAGTGCAAAGCCTTAAATATTTTGGAAAAAGACATATAGCCTTTCTGTTATTTTTTTCAATTATGATCTCTTCTTCCAGGAATAAGACAATTTCTCTTTTTCCATAACTTTCTAAAAATGCTTTTGAAACATCAATCCTTTTAGGGTAAATCGATATATGAAGCTCATTTGAGAACAACAAGTCTATAATTTCAAAAGCAAGATCAATTTTTTTATCTTCAACAGGTCTTGAAAAAAAATCCTCATCTGATCTTTTAGGAATATTCAAATAGATCTCAGGAAGTTTTTTGGGAGTAATAAAAGGATCCATTGGAAAAAGATAGCCCTTTTCATCTATTGCAATATTTTCATAATCACAAACCCTGGCCTTAGGCTCTCTGATTTCATAATCAACATAAATAGAATTAGGTTTAATCTTTTTAACTTTAGCCTGTTGAATTAAAGGACATTTTAATAGATCTTGGGCCGCTTTATGTTCATCAAATTGATAAATATTAGTAGGCTTGTCAACTGACAAGTTCATAAGCTCTGCCAAGTAGCTTGTCTTCAAAGCCTCTTTTTTCGATCCGGTCTGTACTATCACCCTTATTGAATAACCATCGTCAAACAACCTTTTTTTTTGCACTTTGTTAACATGGGACAATATATAAAATGTGGTGCCTGAAATAAACATAGTAGAAGACAAAATTAAAAATATTGCATGCCAAAGTTTAAATCTTTTATTTTTCATTTATGAGCCATCTGTAATTTTTTTAATTTTCTCTTTTTATGCATAGCCAAAATAATAAAGCGGTCAATAATTCTTTTTCTTTCAATATTTGAAGCCTCCCACATTCTTAAAAAGAGGCTTGCATATGTAAATCCCGGTATAGGATTGATCTCGTTGAAATAAAACTTTTTATTATCATCTACAAAAAAATCTATTCTTGCAAAACCCGAGCCATTGATAATCTTATATAATTCTTTGGCAATTGCTTGAACTTCATTGAGCTTTTCTTTTGAAAGTTTTGAGGGTACATTTATTTTAAAAGGCTCTTTCCCATATTTTTTTTCATAATCGGAAAAACCTCCCTTCGACAATATTTCCCCCGGCAGGGCTGTTTCGATATAATCATTTCCACAAACAGCAACATGTATCTCATCTCCAACAACTTCTTCTTCAACAATTAAATTAGTATCGAACTGAAGTGCATAGTCTATAGCTTTTTTTAGATCTTTTCTTTCTTTAACACAAGATATTCCAACACTCGATCCTAAATGGGAGGGCTTCACATAAAGAGGCAGTTTTAACTTAGCAAGGATTTCATCTACAATTAATCCTTGATCTTTTTTCCACTCCAAGCTTGACACCTCCAAAAAACTAGAAGTTGCAATGTTATTATTTTTTGCTAATTGTTTTGTCCATGATTTGTTCATGGCAACAGCACAAGAATAATAATCACAGCCTGTATATGGAAGATTGAGCGTCTCAAAAAATCCCTGAATCATCCCATCTTCACCATTAGGACCATGAAATACAGGAAAGGCTACATCACAAGAGGAAAGCTCACTTATAATTTTTTCAAAATCTCTATTTTTTGTTTTTAAATTATCTATTTCAGAGAAATTCGCTATCTGATGCCATAAGCCTTCTTTTGAAATATAAAACAGCTTAACTTTATATATTGACTTTTCCAAATTTTCATAAATATGCTTTGCTGAAATCTTTGCGATTTCATGCTCTTGAGATTTCCCCCCAAATACCAATGCGATATTAATCTTGTTTTTTTCTTTGAAATCACTAACAAACCCTCTCATTTTTTTTGAGATATCGCCGGCTCCAAGAGAAATAACCACATCATGAGGTTTAATTACAGATCGTAAATAATTAAAAAGATCCTTATCTGGAATATGTTTAGAATTAACCTTGCTGTTTATATTTATCTGATCGCTTAAATTTTCTGATGATATATTTTTTATTGGCTTTTCGGATGCTGCATAAATATCGGTTACAATAACTTCATCAGCAAGTAAAAAAGCTTGAGAAAATTCCTTTTGCAGATCTTGCACTCTTGTATATCTATGAGGCTGGAATATAGCTATTATCTTTCTTTCTTTAACAGCCTCACGAAGAGCCTGAAGGGTTGATCTAATTTCTGTTGGATGGTGAGCATAGTCATCATAAAAACAGATTTCTTGAATAGTTTTAAGTTTTTCCATTCTCCTGGAAACACCCTGAAAACTTATAAAAGCTTCTCGGATAATCGTTTCATTAATATTTAAATTTATACAAAGCCCAAAAACAGCCAAGGCATTTAAAACATTATGTTTCCCACTAAGATTGAGTTCGACATCTTTATAGACCTTATCATGGAAAGAAATATCAAAAAGAGATTTAAAGCAGTCAAAACGCAAATTAAAGGCCCTTATTTGAGCTTTTTCTGAAAAACCGTAACTTATCCCCTCTTGTGATAAAGAGTTCAATATAGGATCCTCATAACACCAAAAAAGATGCTTTTTAGAATCGACCAAAGAAAAAAACTTTACAAAGCCTTCTTTCAAAGCATCAAAGTTTTTCCAATAGGTCATATGTTCAAGTTCAACATTTGTTACAATAGCTCCGAAACCTGAAGATTTTAAAAAAGAGCCGTCGCTCTCATCAGATTCACAAACAAAATAGTCACCTTTTCCATAATGGCCATTAGTCTTATGAGACTGCAACAACCCTCCAATAATGAACGATGGATCTTTTTTAGCTATTATAAGAACATAACTTAGAAGTGAAGAAGTTGTAGTCTTGCCATGCGTTCCGGTAACTAGTAATGATTTATACCCCTTCATCAGCTCATTTAATAAATCAGAGCGGTGAAGAAGAAGAGAATTTCTTTTTTTAGCTTTAACAAGCTCAGGATTTTTTGATGATATAGCCGTTCCAAATATTACCAAATCTTTTTCATTAAGATGTTTTGCATCGTGGCCAATTTGAATTTTTGCACCCAGCTTTTTTAAAAGTTTAATATTGTTATTATCAGCTATATCTGAGCCTTTAACACTCTTTTTTTGCTGAAGCAGATATCTGGCAAGAGCGCTCATGCCAATTCCGCCAATGCCGATAAAATGATATGATTTATTTCTCATATAAGCCTATTTGAAATACTAAATCTGATAAATTTTTCTTATTTTCATTATTATCTAAAACATTAAAGGACTTAATGTTATTTAACATTTTAGAAAGAAGATCTTTGCCGATAAGATTTTTTATCTCTTTTGACAAAAGATCGCTGTTTAACTCTTTTTGATTGATTACAACAACGCCCTTAACAATCTCTTTCATAAAGGCAGCATTATCATCCTGATGTGCTTCCATTGCATTTGGAAAAGGAACTAAAATGGCAGGAATTTCAAAAGTCAAGATCTCCGCAATGGTAGAAGCTCCCGATCGTGAAATAATCAAATCGGCAAGAGGAAGATATTTATGAATTTCCGGCTCATATTCTTTAACATAAGATTTGATATTCAACTTATCATAAAAACTTTTTATCATTTTTTCATTTTGATCTTTTCCGATAAAATGAATCACCTGCATCTTTTTATTTTTATGGATGGACTTAATGCTTTCACAAAAAACTTCATTGATATATTTGGATCCTTGCGATCCTCCATAAATAAAAAAAGTGAAGGTAGATTTTTCTAAACCTATTTTTTCATAAAGGCTTTCATCCTTAACTTTGGAAACCCTATGCCAAGGCAGATGTTTGATAATAATCTCTTTTTTTTTCAGATTATCTCTTAGAGGAAATTGAGATGCTATAGCAAAAGCAGCCTTAGAAAAGAAACGGTTTACTCTTCCCAGTTTGGTGTTAGCCTCGAAAAGAACAATCTTTTTTCTTAAAAAAAAAGCAGCAAGGATTACAGGAAAGGTATGATAACTGCCGAAACCTATAACAACATTTGGCTTAAGTTTTAAAATAAGCAATAGGCTTTGCAAAAAGCCTTTTAATATAGAAAAAATAAACTTCAGAATATTTTTCGATGGAAGGGCGCTCGCAATATCTTTATAAATAAAATTGTTTTTTTGAAAAAAAGATCTATTGCTAATATCTTTTGCAGCAAAAACTATCTTTGAACATCCTTTTTCTATTAATGAAAATGCAAGCTGCTGTGCGGGGATCAAATGGCCGCCGGTACCGCCGGCACTGATTAGAACTCTTAGATCTTTTTTAGATTTTCGCATATTTTTTTCTTTTCTGCTTTTTGGATCCTTCATATGCAATATTCAGTAGTATAAACAAAGCTATAATATTTACAATCAAAGAAGTTCCGCCTTGAGAAAAGAAAGGAAGGGTAATACCCTTGCTGGGAAGTAGTCCTGAGACCACACCTAAATTCAAAAAAGCCTGAAAAGTAATTAAAAAAGTCATAAGAATAGCAAGATAAAAACCTTTCTTATCTTTCGTTTTAGAAGAAATATAAAAACCTGAATATAAAATCGCCATATATAAGCTAATTAATACACACATTCCTAAAAAACCAAATTCTTCAGCATATATAGCCGCGATATAATCATTTCTCGCCTCAGGCAAATAATCTAATTTTTGCAAACTCTCGCCTAGTCCTCTACCAAAAAACTTTCCCGAACCAACCGCAATTTTAGATTGATAGGGCTGATGGCCTTTTCCTTTTAAATCCAGCTCTGGATGCAGATAAATTTTTATTCTGTCGGGAACATGGGGCATGTTATAAGCTGTAATAGAACCTACTATAGTTAATAGTAATAGAGGTACAGCCCAATATAGAAGCTTAACTTTAGTTAAGACAAATAATACAACAAGCGTCGTAAAAATAATTATTGTTGTACCGGTATCCGGCTCTAAAAAGATTAAGCCAATTGGAATGAAGAAAATAGCCAACAATTTTAAAAAGTTGTTTAAATCCATCGTATCTTTATATTTTGTGACACGATAAATGAAATAGATAGGTATAGCATATTTGGTAACTTCAGAAGGCTGAATAGTATATCCAAAAAGACCAATCCATCTTCTAGCACCATTTATCTCCTGACCAATTCCCGGAACAAAGACCATTATCAAAAGCAGGGTGCAAAAAGCTAAAATATAGGGGCTGGATTCTACAATCCTATGATAACCGATATACCATACTGAAATACCTAGTGATATACCGATTACAGAATAAATAAGCTGTTTAATCAAAGCCTGATTTGTACTGATGTCCAAAGACCTGTCGAGAACTTCAGCGGAAGTTGTATTAAAGACCATTAATTGTCCGATAGCGAAGACAACAGAAGCTGATACTATCAACATTAAAATGGCTTTGTTCATTATCTGATTCTCAACTTATCTCCAGGCTTTAATCTTCTTGCTTTCTTTTCATCAAGATTATTCAATTTTAAAAGTTCTTGAGGCTTCAAATGATTTTTTAT
>CAYNVX010000082.1:0-7146 GCA_964400755.1 uncultured bacterium
ACTAAAGCTACCCCATAATCCTGAAGAGCCTGAGCAACGATCTCAGAAGCTGAAGCAGAAAGCTTCGAAGTTAATATAACTAAAGGACCTTTATAAAAATTTTGACTGTCAATATTTCTTAAATATCTGATGTGTCCTTGAGAATCTTTTGAAATTACCACAACTCCGTTTGAAATAAACAAACTAGCTATTTTTACAGCCTGAGATAAAAACCCTCCGGCATTCTCTCTAAGATCTAGAATTAATCCTTTTAATTGTCCTTTCTGCCTTAAGATGTTAATGGCAGCTTTCATATCCTTTTCGCTATTTACACCATTTGCGTTTTCATAAAAGGACCTAAGGTCCAGTTTTCCTATTATACCATTACCGAAATCTTCGTAAGAATATTGAAGCCTGTCTTCTTCCATGCTGATAGACTTTCTGGACAAAGAGACCCTTTTTAAAGAAGATCTATTTTCATTTTCATCAACCTTAATAAAACCGATGACCATCACATTCTGGTCCTTGCCTTTCATCACTTCTAAAACTTCTTCAAATGTATGCTCTTCAACCGATTTTCCATCTATTTCCACAATGATATCATTTATTTCTATCAGATTAGAACTGTCTGCTGGGCTGTTCTTTATTATATCGGTAACTACTACCCCATCAATACCTTCCGACAATACTAAACCTACCCCTTCAAACTGTTTCTCTAATGATGCCCTCATTTCCCTTGCTTCATCTTCTGAAAAGAAATAGGTATGAGCGTCGAGGCTTTTTGCATAACATTTCAAAATATGAATTGATAAAGAATGTTCAATAGCCTTTTCCGAAAAAGGCTCATTTCTAACATCAAAAAAGAGATAATTGCTTTCAAATCTTTTTAATTTTTTCTCTAATAAGGCTATAGCCTTTTCCCTTCTTGTGTTGCTGTTAATCAATGATCTTCTTTTTTGTGATAGATAAAACTGCCCTATACTAGTTTTTTGCCTCTCCGCCAGTTCTTTTTCATTTTTTGCATATGTCGTAAATTTTGCATCTTCTATCTGATCTATGTCATTTATAATCAATTCTTTCTCAATATCCGCACGAAGCTTTCTTGACCTTATAATAGACTTTTGTATCATCTCATTTAATGCTAGATAATCCGAATAGTCCTTAGCCAACATTCTATTTTTTATTTGAGTAAGCTCTTTAGTCTTTATATTTAAATATTTGTTAGCCTCTGATTCTAATAAAAAAATATGCCCTGGATCATACTGATCTATATAGACCTTTAAAGAGCGTTTAATTATCTCTTCATTAAGTTCTTTAGTCTCAATATGATAGTCAAAGAAGGTCCCTAGAACGGGATTAATATCGTCAAATTTTAAATCTTTGGAGAAGCAAAAAAAAACAGGAGAAATTATTAGAAGTATTAAAATTATTTTTTGTTTCATTTTTTTTCCTTAAAAAAATCAGGGAGATCAAGGCATTATTAGAGACCTGTTATTTTACAAACATAGCGTCGTAAGCTTTGCTCTAACCTCAACCCCCCTAAAGGTCATTATAGAATTAAGTAAAATAAAATAACAATTTATATTTAAACTTAATTGTATAATTGAAGTATTAATGTTATTAAAGACGTAAATATTAATTATTTAATTACAAAATAAAAAACAAAACAAAAGAGATAAAAATTCAAATCTTTTTGCAATAAATATCTAATTCATATATATTTCTTCTCAAAACAGATGCATTTACCCTTTAAGGAGATTGTCGATTATGCCGACTATTAATCAGCTAATTCGAAATAAACGAAAAAAAATTGTTAAAAGAACAAAGTCACCAGCTCTTGTAAATTGTCCTCAAAGACGAGGTGTATGCTTACAAGTTAAAACAAAAACTCCAAAAAAACCGAATTCGGCTTTAAGGAAAGTGGCTTGGGTCCGTTTATCTAATGGACAGGAAATCATTGCTTATATCCCAGGTGAAGGTCATAACCTTCAGGAACATAGCATTGTTTTAGTTCGTGGCGGTAGAGTAAAAGACTTACCTGGCGTTAGATACCACATTGTTAGAGGCGCTTTAGATACAGCTGCGGTGAAAGACCGTAAGCAAAGCAGATCAAAATACGGGGCTAAAAAGCCTAAGTAACTTAAGGCAGTTTCTTATAACTGCTCTTTATTCATTTAATGAATAGGCAATAATTGCCGAGTGAAAACTAAAAAAAGGATATAAAATAATGAGAAGACGACGTGCTGAAAAACGCAAAGTAGTACTTGATTTTAAATATAACAGCTTTACTTTAGAAAAATTCATAAATAAAGTAATGATCTCTGGCAAAAAATCAATTGCTAGAAAAATCGTTTATGGTGCAATTGAAGAACTTGCAAAAAAACTTAAACTTGAAAACCCTCTTGAAGCTTTTGAAAAGGCTTTGGAAAATGCTAAACCTGAATTAGAAGTAAAGTCTCGTAGAATCGGCGGCGCAACTTACCAGGTTCCAGTAGAAATAGCACCTGACAGACAATCCGCTATGGCTATGCGATGGATTATTAATAATTCAAGAGAAAAAAAAGGCAGATCAATGTCGCAAGGATTAGTTATTGAACTTTCAGACTGCTATAACAATCAAGGCACAACTATCAAGAAAAAAGATGACATGCATAGAATGGCTGAAGCTAACAAGGCCTTTGCACATTATAAATGGTAAAATTTTAAAGGATAAATAAAATGGCGAAACGACCGCAGACAGATAAATTAGAGAACGTAAGAAACATTGGTATCATGGCTCATATTGATGCCGGTAAAACTACTGTTACAGAACGTATTCTTTACTATTCAGGCAGATCACATAAAATCGGCGAAGTACATGAAGGCGCAGCAACAATGGACTTCATGGAACAGGAAAAAGAAAGAGGTATTACCATAACCTCTGCTGCTACAACAGTTCATTGGAAAGAATGCAAAATCAATATTATCGATACACCGGGACACGTTGACTTTACAGTAGAAGTAGAAAGATCTTTAAGGGTTCTCGATGGATCTGTTGCAGTATTTTGCGGTGTTGCCGGTGTTCAACCGCAATCTGAAACAGTATGGCGACAAGCAGACCATTACAACGTACCTAGAATTGCTTTTATTAATAAGATGGATAGAACCGGAGCCGACTTTTTTTCAGCTGTTGATTCAATTATAGAAAAATTGGGTGCTAATGCTTTTGCTATTCACTGCCCGATTGGAGCAGAGGCTAACTTTAAAGGCATGGTCGATATTATTACCATGAAAGCTTATATCTTTAAAGATGAGACCCTTGGTGCTGAATATTCAACCAAAGAGATCCCAGCAGATTTATTAGACCAATGCAAAAAAATGAGAACGGCTCTTTTAGATGAGCTAGCTACAATTGATGAGACTAATGAATCGTTTATGATGAAGGTTCTGGAAAATCCAGAATCTCTAACAGAAGACGAAATCCATGCAGTATTGAGAAAAGGTGTTTGCTCTAGCAAAATAACACCTGTTCTTTGTGGAACAGCCTTTAAAAACAAAGGCGTTCAGCAAATCTTAGACGCTGTAGTTAAATGGATGCCATCCCCTATTGACAGAGGCATTATTAAAGGTATGAATGTTGATACACATGAACCTTTAGAAATCGAACCATCAGATGACAGTCCTCTTTCTGCACTAGCTTTTAAAGTAATGACAGATCCATATGTTGGTAGACTTACTTTCGTTAGGGTTTATAGCGGTACCTTAGAAAAGGGAACTGCTTTAATTAATACTACAAAAGATTCAAGACAGAGAATATCCCGCCTTTTAGAAATGCATGCCAATCAAAGAAAAGATAAAGATGCATTCTATACCGGCGATATAGCAGCTGTTATCGGCTTAAAAGATACAACTACAGGCGATACACTTTGCTCTGAAAATAATCCTCTATTACTTGAAAAAATGGAATTCCCAGAGCCCGTTATTTCAATGGCTATTGAACCAAAATCAAAAGCAGATAGAGAAAAACTTTCTTTAGCATTATCGGCTCTTTCAGAAGAAGACCCAACATTTAGAGTTAAAACAGACGAAGACACAGGACAGACTATTATTTCTGGTATGGGCGAGCTTCACCTTGAGATCTTAAAAGACAGAATGTTTAGAGAATTTGCAGTTGATGCAAACGTTGGAAAACCTCAGGTTTCTTATAAAGAAACAATTACCCAAGCCGGCAAAGAAGAGAATAAGTTCATTAAACAGTCAGGTGGTCGTGGTCAATATGCTCACGTTGTATTGGAACTTGAACCTAATGAACCAGGTAAAGGCAACGAAATAGTTAGCAAGATTGTGGGTGGTGTTATTCCTAAGGAATATATCAATCCTACAATCAAGGGTATCGAAGAAGGTTTGGCAACAGGAGCTATTGCAGGCTATAACCTTGTCGATGTAAAGGTTGCTATCGTATTTGGATCATACCACGAAGTAGATTCAAGCGAGATGGCATTTAAAATATGCGGATCTATGGCAGTTCGTGCTGCTGCAAAAAAATGCAAACCAATAATTCTAGAACCTATTATGAAAGTTGTTGTTACAACTCCTGAAGAATATCTTGGAGATGTTATCGGCGACTTGAATAGAAGAAGAGGAAAGATTTTAGGACAGGATATCTTTAAAGGAACTAACATCGTAACCAGCTTAGTTCCTCTTTCTGAAATGTTCGGATATTCTACCCAAATGAGATCGCTATCATCTGGTCGAGCAAATTATACTATGGAACCTTCTCACTTCGAAAGAGTTCCAGCTAAAATACAAGAAGAAATTACAAAAAAGTAAGGGATTAACAAATGTCAAAACAACCAGCAACTAAAATTAGAATAAGACTAAAAGCTTATGACCAGCGTCTTTTAGACAGAGCTACTGCTGATATAGTAGAAACTGCTAAAAGAACAGGAGCTAGAGTAGTAGGGCCTATCCCTCTTCCTGTTAAAAGAGAGATCTATACCGTACTTCGCTCTCCTCACGTTGATAAAAAATCAAGAGAGCAGTTTGAAATTAGAACTCATATCAGACTAATGGATATTTTAAATCCAACTCCTGACACTATCGACAAATTAAAAGTTCTTCCTGTAGCTGCTGGCGTAGACATAAAAATTAAAGCTGCTTAATAGCTGCTTATAACTACTAATAGATATAAAAAAACTCCACGCTTTTTTTAAAGTTTGGAGTTTTTTATACATCAAATTTTATCTTACATTTCAGATTAAAAATATTCTCAATTTAATAAATAAGAAGCCCAATCCTTAAAAATAAGGATCAGGCTATTAGTTAATAAGAAAGTTGAGCGCTGCTTTCTCTGTTTTCAGAGGTCTGCATCTCGTATGAGTTCTTGTCATCAAGAGGTAGGACATTGTCTCTTTTTACATTTTTAGAGATAACTTTTCCGTCTTTTATGATAAAAGAATAACTTCTCTCTTCATAAACGGTATTAGCGGCATTTAATTTCTCTGTATAAACATATTCCTCGGTATTATCCCCTATTTTCTTGATATAGTTAGGCTTACCAAGCTTTTTTACCAGCTCTTCTTTTGTTGTACCTACATCAATTTCATAAAAACTATCCATAGAAGTAGCCTTGCCGCCAGAAGCACAGGAAATTAAACTTATTATTAAAAATAGAGCTATTAGGTTTTTCATTTTGTCCTACTTGTCTTTAGGTTCATCATCTTCTTTAGAAATATCTAGATCATTAGAACTTTTAGTCGGAGGCAGCCATATCCTGCCATCAATTTGAGTCCTGAATTGATCAGATGTAACATATTCCGCATGTATCATATAACTGCCGTCAGGCTGAAGGTGATATGTTTCATAACCTTCGAAGTTCAAATCGTTTTCCCTAAATTCCCATGCGATTAACTTATCATCATATACACCTGTTCCTACAACTCTTCCAACATTCATATTTTCCATTTCAACGGAAAATTTGTTTTCAGAAAAATCATAAAAAATAAGTTCATTTTTCATATTTTCAGCAATACCGCTAATCTGTATCTCTTGGGTAGATTGAATTTTTCCGGCAAAATCCTTATCTTGGATATTCCATTTTGTGAAAAATCCTAATTCTTCTTCTACCATGTTCAACGTAATAACACCTTCTCCCATCCAGGGCTTTGGTGAAAAAATAAAAGTATGATTAAATTTCAAAACATGAATCTCCTAGTATATATACTTTGTAATATACCCAAAGCGGCCATTGTCGTCATTACAGATGTTCCGCCATAGGTGATTAATATTAGTGGAACCCCCGAAATCGGAAGGAATCCACACATCATTGCCATATTTACAATAATATGCATTGCCAAATAAACAGCAATACCTGATGACAAAAGTCTTCCAAATCTATCTTTTGCTACCAAGACCACCTGAAAAGATAAATATATTAAAGCATAATAAATTAATAATAAAAAAATTAGACCAAGGAGTCCAAATTCTTCCCCAAAAGCTGCAAAAACAGAATCTGTATGAGCTGCAGGAAGCCACTTGCCCTTAGAGAATTCACTCTTATGCCAGCCTGTACCTGAAAGCCCCCCAATTGCAATAGCTGTTTGCGCTGCCTTTTGATGATAGGTGTTGGGATTTAACCTCTCATATTGGTACTCTTTTAAAAAAGTGCAAAAGAAGGGCTTCATCTTTTCATGAGACAATAGACCTGAAAACATCAAAGAGACAAAGACAACACCTATTAGCCCAACAGTAGTCATTGTGTTAATGAGAACTTTATTCACTCCCCCAAAATATGCCATCATAAGTGTAATTGGAAATAAGACTAGCGCTGTTCCAAGGTCCGGCTGTTTTAAAATTAATAAAAAAGGGATCCCAACAATTAATAACAGCTGCAGGTTTGTTGAAAAATATTCAACTTCCCTTCCCTTTTTTTCTAAAAACCAGCCTAAACTTAAAACAACTACTAATTTTGCATATTCTGATGGCTGAACATTCATTCCAATAAAAGGAATCCTATACCATCTATGAACGTTTTGTATCGGCTTAGCAATATATAAACCTAATAATAAAAGAATAATCAAAAAATATAAGATCCAAGTCCACTCAAAAAGCTTACGATAGTCAAGGCCGGCAAAAAAAACAAAGACACACCAACCAATACAGTACCATTGGATCTGATTTTTGACATAA
>CAYNVX010000083.1:0-7083 GCA_964400755.1 uncultured bacterium
GCCTATGATAATTTCAACAGTTCCAAGGGCCATGTCAGTTATTGCAATAGAATTTATAACATTATCCAAAATATTTATAATCCCATTCGTTGTTTTTATAGAATTTTGAATAAAAATTTCTCTGGAAAGAGGATCATAATAATCTATTACAGCCTGACCGCCAATAATCCTAACATCAGCCCCCTTCATAGATTCATCCATTCTGGAATTATAAAAATATTCATCAAAGTTCTCATGCTTGGCATAATAATGATGTCTGGACGTTCCTCTTGAGTCGATGTATTTCAAAGGATTGTTAGCTGCATAAGCATATTTATTCATTCCATCTATAAATCCTAAAGGATCAGGATTTATCCAACGGCCTATATTTGGATCATAATCCCTTAATCCAAAATTTATCAGCCCAGTTGCTTCTTCTTTTCTTTTGTCGGCATATCTCCATGGATTATTTAAAGCAGAATAAGAAATCTTTTCTTCATCTTCATTAAAAATAATTTCTTTTCCAAAAACTGAATATTCATAGCTTTCAGCTACTTCATTAAAGTCCGAATCAATCAAAGCACTCACATTGCCCTGAAAATCATAAATTGGAATATATATATCATCTTCCAGTTCAAATGCTATGCTTCTTCCTGTATCAAGATCATAATAGGCTCCGGGTACTTTTAACTCTGAGATTCTGTTATCTTCAGAAATTTGTCCGACCTCTTCATTTCCTAAATAAAAATAATTTTCTACCTTTTCTTTACCTTCAATATCATAGACGGATGATAACCTTCTGCCGAAAATATCATAACTGTATTTGATTTTCTGATTGTCGGTAATCACGTCGGTCAACCTTCCGAAAATGTCATTGATATATGTAATGTTATTATTCTTTTCTTTTTTACATATTAACCTGTCGCCGGAAGAATATTCATAAATAGCATTATCAGTTTCAATTAATTGATTTAGCTCATTAACTGTCCGGTTAATGCCATCTATGCCTAAAAGATTATTTGAAGAGTCATATTTATAGTCATGACTAAATATACCCAGTTCTTGTGTAAGCTGATTTAACGCATCATAAGAATATTTTGTTTTGTGATTGTTTTTGGTAATCTGCGATATATTGCCGGAAGGATCGAATTTATCTATTGATAATGATAAATCTTCCGTTCTTAAAGACGTTTTTCTATTATATTTATCATAAAAAAGCTCCCTTATTCCTCCATTTGCAATCATTTCTTCTTTTCTGAGATTGCCTTTTTTATCATATTCCATATAAATATGAGAATATTGGGCAGCATGATTGCAATCCTCTCTTTCAACGCTTTTTGGTAAATAGCCGTTATATAAATAACCTATCCATGATCTGTCCGGCAGCTGCACCCCAACAATTCTGCCAAGGTAGTCATTTTTATAATTAATCGTATAATCCGCTTTTTGAGCGTTTTGTACATGTTCTGAGCTCAAAAAGCCATAATCATCATAAAATCTTTCAACTAAAATGCCATCCTTAGATTTCGCTCTAATAACTTTGCCTTTATTATCAAAAAAGATCACATGAACCTGCATGTTATCTGATTCAATTAACTTTCCGTCCTGATATTTCATTTTAGGATAGGAAATTCTTAATACAGGACAATAGTAAGGTTCATATTCGTCAGGACAATATTTATCATCATAAAAATATTCATAATTTATAGGAGCTGTTATTCCGGAAATAAACTTTTGGACAACTTGTCCTAAATTATTATAAACAATTCTTGTTTCTTTCTGATCTTTACTGCCAAAGGCTTCTATAACCTTTTCAATTCGATTTAAAGGTCCGTAAATCCATTTTGTTACAATAGCTTTTAAAACCTGACCATTGGAAAAAATATTGTCTATTAGTTGTGACAAATTTCCATTGGCATCATACAAAAAAATCTTCTCAGAAAGGATTGTGTTATATTGATCTTTCAGGATAATTTTATTAATTCTTGTAAAGACATCATAAACAGTTTCTTTTTTACTGCCATTTTCTTCAGTTTCTATTGTTTTCAAAACATGTTGATTTAGATCATTTTTATGAAAATAATCATATTCTATTTTTTTAGATATCCCATTGGCCCATACATTAGTGATATTTCCGATTTCATTATAAGTCCTATTTACAGTTTCATCTCCGCCTAAAAGATTTGACAACATTCTATTTTGATCATCATAAATATACTCCCTGCTGATTTGCTCAACCCCTGCTGCATCACAAATAGACTCTTTAATGCTATTGCCCTGAAGATCATATCCTTTTTTAATAGAATAAAAATCCCTGCTCTTCTTTCCATACCACTTTTTTATCTCTTTTGCATGTCCCATAGAATCATATTTGTATTCTATGCCTTTATCAAAAGAGTTGTATGAGCTATTTTTTTTCATTTCAGATATACATCTAAATGCATAATCATATTTATACTTTGTTTCAATATCTTCATCCTCGGAAAAAGAGATTAGATTAAATGCATCATATTTATAGATCTTATCCCCCAGCCATACTCCCGGGCCTGTATCAACTACAGTAAAATGTTCTATAACTTCCATTCTTCCTAAAAAATCATACCCATATATTTCTAGGGTTTTGTCCCTTTTCAGCTTTCTATGCATTGAACCCTGCAGGTCATATACAAAAACCTCTTCTGTTTCATCAGGATAAAAAATATGGGTAAGCTGATTGCGGCTGTTATACTGTTTTCTAGTTATAAATCCTTTGCAATCCTTCTCTTCTATAACATTGCCAAACAGATCATATTTATATTCATATGCAGGGTTGACAATCTTTTCTTCATCATTTTTTATTGAAGGATATGAAATTTTAATCAGCCGTGAAAAACAGTCATACTCATAGGATATTTTATTACTAAAAATATCTTCAGAAAAAAGAACATTCCCAAAATAGTCATAATCCCATTTTCTTGTAAATTGAGGTCCCCCCGGGATTTGAAGATTTTCTTCTATTTTGCGATTGTGCAAATCATATTTATATTCATATTTTCTAAAATTCTCTTCTTTTCTTATTAAGTTGTTATTCAAATCATAGGAACTTGAAATAGTGTTTCCTGTTTTATCAATTTCCTTTATTAGATTATTTTTTTCATCATATTCATATCTCTCTGAAAAGACAAATTTTTCATCGGCATCGTAAGTTTCTTTGCTCAATAAATTTGCATGACTGTCATATGTAAATAAAAATTTATTAATTAGACATTTATCGCCGGTTTGACTATCGAGCCCCTTTTCTTTTATTTCGACAGGAAATCCAACATTTGGAAAAGTCGTGATAGGCTTTATTTCAGTAAAAAAAGCTTTTGAAATGCCCATTTCATAAATATCGCTGCAGAGATAATCAACATCGCCGTCATCTACTACTTTTCTAACTAAGGCTTTGTCATTATTATATTTATAAATATAACGTTTCACAATAGATCCATTATATTTAATCAATTTCATCCGCAAAAGATTTGAATGTTGTAAATAGGTATATTCAATTTCTGTGTTTTCCGAGTCTCCCCGAGAGATCAAAAGATTAAAACCGTCATCGGAATATTTACTATTAATAACATGAAATTCCTGATTTTTTTCAATGGGGTTCATTTTATTATCAAGAATGACAGCTTTACTCTCTTTCCCGGTAAGATTCCCAAAGAGTTTTTCGGTTTTTATATTTCCACATTTATCATATTCATATGTTGTGCATCTTAAAACATTATCCGCTGAATCAAGAAAATATTCTCCTAAAAGAATGCCCCTATTTTTATTTTTACCCCATTTTCTTTTAATTGTTTTGAACAAAGCTCCATCATCTGAATAATAAACTATATCTGTAAGCAATCCATCCTTGCTCTGCTCATACTTGACTTTTGCATTTCGACAGTTTTTTACAATTGTAATACCTTTTTTTATCGCCCCCTTTTTTGTTTTGGTAAAATCATAAGACAGTTCATATACTACACTCTTATCTTTTCCCTCTTTTGAAGGCTCTTTTATTGCTTTAGCTTTTCCAAAATCGCCCCGGTTTTGCAGCTCATTATAATCTATTTCAAAAAATTGTCCTTCCGGCAGCTCTTTCTTTATTAAAAACTGTCCCGTTTCATTATAAAAATAGTTCTGTTTAGGATTTGTGCTGCTATCAACATGTTTTAAAAGACTATTGTCATGCTTATCCGATTCAAATGAATATTCAACATGTTGATCATCACTAGATTTAATAATAATCTTATTTTTTTCATATGTAATATCAACCCAACCAAATAGATTATCCTCCAAGGCATTTATAGCTTCAATACGAACAAGTCTTCCATTTAGATCATATTCATAAAATCTTTTATTTCCTGAAGGTAAGATTTCATAAGATAATAAAAAATAATGAACATCAGACAATTCTTTTTCAAATTTTTGAAAAATTGACAGGTCATCAAAATAATATTTTTTCTGTTTATCAAAACTTATTGATGTTTTTTTATATATTCTTTTAGAACCATCACCGGAAATTACTTCATAGACATCCTTTTCTTCATCAAAGAAAATCCTATTATTATTATAATTGATTTGCCCGCTTGGCTTAACTGCATTATTAACAAAATTTGGACACCCTTCCACATCAAATATAAAACTATTGTTAGATTGATTTTTTATATATGGAAGAATGCTTCCCCTGTGTTCTCCGCAATAGGCATATTCTATGTTCTTCTTTTCTCCTGTAAGTAAAATCGTATAAGAAAATAATCGCCAGCCATATAATTCTGTTTCTCTGTTAAATGAATTATAATATCTAGTAATTTCAATATTATCAGGTCCTTTTACTACAAGATCGCTATCCTTTTCACAATATTCTCCTGTAAGTACAGAAACACTGTCATGAACTAAAGCCCTTTTTTCAATATCCTCGATGGATAAAAGCGACTGAGAAAATAATAATGGTGGCAACACTAATTGTATAAAAAAAATGAAAAGCTTCCTAGGCACTTTGCCCTCTCTTGGTAAAATAGGAAAAATAAAATTTATGAAGATGTGTTAAATATTTGTAAAGATCAAAAGAAAAAAAATGATTAACATATAATGGTCCCAAAAATTTAGACCAGTGTTTAAGCTAAGAGTCTTTATTATTAAAGGGGCTAAAAAATGGCAAAAACAAGAAAGAAATATTCTCCTGAATTTAAGCTTAAAGCAGTAGTAGAATTCTTAAAGGGAGAAAAAACCTCCGCTCAAATAGCAAGTGATCTTGGAGTGCATCCTGTTGCACTTTGTGAATAGAAAAAGCAGTTTATTAAAACCGGAGCTCAAATTTTTACCAGATCAAGAAAAACAAATGAACTTTCAGAAGAAAAAAACCAATCAGAGCTATTCGAACAGATCGGTCGGCTTAAGATGGAAAATGAATGGCTTAAAAAAAAATTGGGGAGCTTGACTTAGATGAAAAGCGCCTGCTTCTTGAATCAAAAAACATTGCTATCTCACACAGAGAGCAATGCAAACTTCTCGGCATTTGTCGTTCAGGATTATATTATGAGCCTCGCCCGCGTACTCCAAAAACATTGCTGCTCATGCGAGCTAACGGTTCCACTTTATTCCGACCTGTCTTTCAAAAATATTTTTGTTCTAATCTAATTGCTGAAGGAACAAAGCCTAATTTTAATCTTTCTTTATATACTAAACATGAAAAAAATTACCCTTTAATTTCTTATAAAAGAATACACGGCAGCAGTTTGCATTATCTTTATTGAAGCACCCAAATAAATGTATTAGGCATATTTGGAACCCTTATTTCGTCTAAAATTTTATAATTAGCATTTTTAAAAATTTCAATAGTTTTTTCATAAGTTCTAGGAAGAATCCCTTGCAGTCCATGAACATAGTCAAATCCAGGCATAATGCTAGGAATACTTTTAGATAAAGAAACAATATCAATTATTATTAAAGATTGCATTCTAGGAAAATTCTTTTTGTAAGATCTTAGAATTTTTTCACAGTTTTTTTCAGAATCAATATCATGAAGAACAAAGCTAATTAAAGATGTAGTAACGTCTTCCCAGACTCCTTTCAAGTTTTTAATAGAGCCTTTGATAACTTCGATCTCAGGATAGTTCTTGGTAAATTGCTTAGATTCGTTAATAACTTCTTGAGATTGTTCTATTCCTAAACCAGGTGCTTTAGTAATTTTACAAATATTAACTAATTTTTCGGCTGTGCCACAGCCTAAATCACATATAGTACCTTTTTTATAAAAATTTTTAAAAACTTTTATTAAGAGAGGTTCTAAATCTTCTTTTCCAAACTCAACTGAAGAAAGCGCTATTGAAGCAAAATCAATATCAGAAAATTTAAAATTATTTGGATTTTTAAGTAATTGCAATTGTTTTTCGAATAATTTTCTATAACCTGTTAAAGGTAATGTTATAAAAGGAATTTTTTTTAGAACATGCTTGCCAAAAGTAGATAAATAATATTCATTTTCATTCCAATATAAAATTTTAGCCCCGCTGAGAGAAATCAGAGCTGTATGAATTAGATTTGGATTATTGTATTGCTTTAGTAATTTAGTATTAAATTTGCCTTTATTTAATAATATTTTTAATATGCCGACATGATCGAGCAAACATAAGGCATGACATGCAATTCCAGATGCAATAAATTGCATAGTATCTTCTTCATAATTGGGTAAATCAGTAAAAGTTTTAATTGATTTAAAATTATTTTTTACTTGCGTCTTTTTCATAAGTTCTAAATCTAGTTATAAATGTAAGAAAAAAGATAAACGAAATGAGAAAAAAACACAACACAATTATATAGATATTATCTTGGATAATTTTAATTTTATTTATTATAAAAAAACTCAAAAAATTTAAGCATAAAGCTAATGTTTCAGTTGAATCTATTACTCCAAAAAGCTTCCCAAAATGATCTTCTTTAATTTTTTGGGACATTAACGAGAAAAGTGCTGGTGTAAAAAAGCCGTATCCAAAAGCAAATAAAAATGTTAATAAGCCTTCAATAATTTCTTGATTTTCTAACAAAAAACCAACTATCTTACTAGCAATTAAATATTTAAATACTAAAAGATTTAAT
>CAYNVX010000084.1:0-6880 GCA_964400755.1 uncultured bacterium
TATACCTTCCATCTTAGAGAAGCTTATTGGAGCGATGGAAATCCTGTCATCGCCCAAGACTTTGAAAAGGCTTGGAAAGATATCCTAGCGCCCAATTTCCCATCTTTAGCAGCACAGCTTTTATATCCTATTAAAAACGGTGAAGCTATAGCTAAAAATAATATGTCTGTTAATGAATTGGGAGTAAAAGCTATAGACAATAAAACCCTGCAAGTTGAATTAGAAAACCCTACGCCATATTTTTTATTTCTGACATCTTTTGTTGTATACTTCCCCATACCGACTCATTTAGAAAATCAAAATATTAATTGGGCTCTTTTAAAAGATGAAAAATTTGTTGGCAACGGCCCTTTTAAACTTAAGAAATGGGCTCACAGCAACTTTATCCTCGTAGAAAAAAACCCAACTTACTGGAACAAAAACAAAGTTAAACTAGACTCTATACATATCAATATCATGCCCAATGAAAATTCTTTAATGGAAATGTATGAAAAAGGTGATGTTGACTGGCTAAGCCCCTATCTTACTGCTATTCCCGTTGACCAATTAAAAAATGTTGTCAAAAGAGATGATGTTAAATCTTCCCCGGTTGGAGGAACAACTTTTTGTGTATTTAATATTGAAAGGTTCCCCTTTAATAATAAAAACTTAAGGAAAGCCTTTACCTATGCTATCAACAGACAAGAGATCGTTGATAATATCACCCAGCTTGGAGAAATCCCCGCAACAAGAGCTATTCCTCCTGTTTTAGTAAATAATGAGAATAAGGTCTTAATTGAAGATAACCGCCCTGATATCGCACAAAAATATTTACAAATGGCTCTTGATGAGCTTGGCATAAAAAAAGAAGAACTCGATATAACTTTTTCTTATGGATCATATATTGTTCATAAAAAAGAAGCGGAAACACTTGCCAACCAATGGAAAAAGAATCTAGGGGTTAATGTTAAGCTTCAGCTTTTTGAAGAAAAGGTTCTTTTGGAAAAACTTCACAAACATAATTTTCAAATGGCCTTGGGATATCTTTTGGTCCATTACAATGATCCAATGAATATTTTTGAAAGATTTAAATATAAAAGCCATCCTAAAAACTTTGCTAATTGGGAAAATAGTGAATTTATAAATATCTTAAATCATAGCAATACTATTACTGATCCTATACAAAGAATCAAAGTTTTAGAAATAGCTGAAAAATTATTTATGGAAGAGCTGCCGATAGCTCCTATATATCATTATAATTATCTATCATTAATAAAACCTTATATTAAAAATATTGAAATAGGTCAGGCAGGATATATTTATCTTGGAGAAACCTATATTGAACAATAAAAGAGATTAAAAATGACATTAGATTCAATCGATATAATTCCTAATGAACCTATAACATTAATACCTAGAGATGAACTATTTAAAATATCTGTTGCAAATCATCCTAATGAATTTATAGAGAAAAAACATTTTGAAACCTATATCCGCTCTATAGAAGAACTTTTGGAAGATATCGTCCCAAACGAGTTTTTTGAAAATGCTAAAAATGAGCCAACAAGCTTCAATGTAAAAGAGGCCTTTTTAAAATTATATCAGAACATTCCCTTTGTCTATTCAACTGAACTGACCAAAGCTCCCAGCTACTTCTTATTTTATGTGCTTTGCCAAGGTGAATTTACCCATGGGGTAGGCCGGTTTGTCCCGGATATGATAAACCGCTGGCTAATCCCCGGAAGACAGCTTCCCATTAATGGGAATAGGTCTCTGCAGTTTAACTTTAAACATTTTCCTCAAAAAAGATTCTACCTTTCCGAATATGTTATTTATATTAGAAATGAAAAAGAAATTGAACTTATACAAAAAAACTTAAAGAAATTTATTCATGAGCTTACCCTTATAATCCTCTCCGTATTTCATTCTAGATATATTGTCTCTTCCAACCTTCTTTCTTATGAACAAAAATCAGCCATGATCCAAGATAATTTAGAATCACTTTTTGATAAAAAATCAAGAGATGAACATACAGCTTTTGATCAAGTGCAGGACTTTTTAGTAAAACTTTCAGAAGAAAAGAAGCTTTCCGAAATTAAAGAGAATATAGCTCACCTGATGTACAAAAAGCCTCAAACTTTTGATCGCGACATCTTCGATTCCGTACATCATGTCAGTCTACTCTTTAGAGGAAGCTTTGCAACGACCCGACAGCCAAAACATGTCAGCAGGATTATATCCTTTCAATACCTCTTTAAAAAGACCATGAAAAAGGTTATTGAAAACAGCTCAAATAATAAACGCCATGTCTATTTGAAGCTTTTAAAAACACAGCTTAATGCTAAATCAGAAAAAACTATCTTGGGAATATTAATAGTAATGAACCTGCTTCATGAAAATGAATATTTCGAAAAAGAATATATCCTTGATGCCATTGATCAATGTATCTCTAACTTCAAATATATAAAGAACTCATATATTGTCGATCATAGAGATGACAAGATGCTATCTTTTTATATTGAGATCGAAAAAGATGAAAATAATTATTTTACATCAGAGGAAATAACCAGCCTTAGAAATAAACTTCCACAAGAATTCACTTCAAGAATGTCAAATGTTATCAACCCTATCTTTATGCCAAGAAATGAAGAGGAAATCTTAAGAAATATTGTCATATTAACAAAACAGCTAAAATATGTCCGCGACCTCCCTCAGGTTATTATCTCCTACGACAAACAAACCGGCAAAGAGATCTCCTTTAATGTAATTTTAGCAAGGCTAATAAAAAAAGATAGTATAGCCTTGTCTGAACTTTTTTCTTTTTCGGAGACTTTTTTAAGATTTTTACCGGAAGAAACGAAAATAGTCGGTCTTTTAAAGAAAAAATATCCAAAAGAAATTAACATCTTTAAACTCTCTTTGAAAAAATTTAAATTTTTTAGAAGAGACTATTCTTTAGACCTTCAAAAAGCTAGACAGACTATTGTAAATGAAATGACTAAAGTCATGGGAGAGTTTAGAGATTTTAACGGAGGGATGATCTCAAAACAAAATCAGGCCCTAGATACTTTGAAAAGCAGTTTAGGCACATTAGAAAAACCTCATGAATTCTTACTTGAAAATTTCTTTTATTCGATAAAGCCTGCTGTTTCTCAAAGCATTTTAAGCACTGATATTATGAAAAACTTCTTTTTGATGTTTATAGAGCTTGCCAAGCAGGAATTTATTCAAAATTCATATCTTATTAAAACTCTGTCTCACGAAAAATATTTCTTTATCATGATAGGCGCCGTTTCCTCAAAATATAAAGAAGAGCTCTCTAACAGTATCAACAAACTAAAGATCTCTTCCGATTTAATTTCAACTTCAGTTAATACTGTAAATATTAAAATGTTGGGATATATTTTAAAAACCGATGACCCTGGTAAAAGATCTACTCTTCATAACTGTGTGATAAAAGAAATGCAAAAAGTATTTAACGGCTCATAAGATTTAAACAGGACTTTTCTTATTTTTTGTTATCCATAAATAAGTTATCAATATTAAAAGAGATAAAATTGCAGCAACAACATTTATTGTTATAAAAGAATCTTTTGTAGTGAGATATAACGCTTCCTTCACATATTGGGCTGTATCACTTGGAAGAGATTGTATAAGTTCTTTGGCTTTTTGCGATTTTACTAAAAGAGATTCAATAACATTTGGATCTAACTTCACTGCAGCCTCTTCTCGGGCTAAAAATTTCTCCAGCTGAGTATATTTCATATTTATATAGATAGCCCCTAAAATCGCTATGCCAAAGCTTCTGCCGGAGGTTCTCATCATGCCGGTTATACCTGAAGCGATGCCTCTTTTACCTAAATTGGAAGCGCTAACAGAAGAAGTAACTGTTGCCGTCATCGCAAAGGTAACTCCCCAGCCAACTGTTAAAAATGAAGGAAGAAGCCATAAAATATCCTTCTTTGTTATAAAAAAACTAAACCAAGTGTATGCAAAAGCAATCAAAAGACATCCGCAAAAAACAGGAACCTTAGGCCCATATTTATCTAATAGCTTCCCTCCCAAAGGTGCCATAATAAGCATAGGTAAAAAACTTATCATCATCACAAGAACCGCTTTGGTCGGAGTAAAGTTTAAAATCTCCTGAAAATATATCGGCCAATAAACTGTCATCATTAAAACAAACTGCACAAAAAATATGCCTATGCTCCCTCCTAGAAAAAACTTTTTCTTAAAAAGAGAAAAATCTATAAAAGGTTCTTTTACCTTTTTATGAGAAAGAAAGAGCAAGATAAAAAATATAAATGAAATTAGGAATAATGAAATAATTGGAAAGGATCCCCATCCCCAATTTTTAGCCTGCATCACAGCTAAAGTCAGAGAGACAAACCCTAAACTAAAAAATGAAAAGCCATAAAAATCAAACCGCTCTTCTTTCTTTTTTGATTTTGGTATAACAATTAGAGCTAAGATTAATCCTGCTAAAGCTATAGGAAGATGAACTAAAAATACCAACCTCCAGCTAAAATATTGAGTAAAATACCCACCAACATAGGGCATAGTTGCTAAAAATAAAGAACTTATACTGGTATTTAGCCCAACGGCAACGCCTCTTTGGTTTTCAGGAAAACTTTCTACTATCAATGCAAAAATAGTAGGAAGTAAAAGGGCTGCTCCTGCCCCTTGAAATATCCTAGATATAATCAACCACTGGATATTTATACTTATGGCACACATAAGCGCAAAAGAAGTAAAGATTATTATTCCAATGCAAAATACCCTTCTATGTCCAAAAATATCTGAGACTTTCCCTCCCATCAGCATTAATACTGCCATAGTCAAATAGTATGAATTTACTATCCACTGCATTTGTATTTCTGATGTATTGAACTCTCTTTGTATTGTTGGCAAAGTAACTGGAATAATATTCTGATCTGTAAATATCATGGACATGGCCATAACAACAGCAGCAAATACCCACCATTTATTATTTTGGGCAGAGATAGTTACCATGAATTGTTATTCAACGCTGATTTTTCTCTCAATTTCGTTCAAAGAGCCTTGTATAACTGTGTTATTAACATCAACAAGAGCTATTTTAACTTTATGAAAACCTTTGTTAAGTCCGTAAATATAATATGGACACCACTTGGTTAAAATCCTTTCTATAGTGTCATCTATGGTTAATTTTATCTTATACCCATCTGATGAAAGCTCACAATTGGAAACATAGAAGTCCAAAAGAACAGGATACTTTTCTTTATACTTTAGAAATCCTGAAGGTTCATTATATGTAATATAGGGAAGTGAAATGTCTAGATTATAGTTATCTCTCTTGTTTTCAACATAAAAGAATGTAGCTGCAAAGCAGTTTTCTTTTTTTAAGCTTTCCCCATATGATCTGGCAGGAAATACTCTGACAACATGTTTTCCTTGAGAAAGAGAATATGGAATTTTAAATTTGAACATTGATTCATAGTAATTACCCTCTTCATTAAATGGATCGATACTTGTTTCAACACGGGCAAAATATGGATAATTATCTACTATAACATGAATGCTCTGTCCAATTGGAGAGTTAGTTAACTCATCAGCTCTTGGCCCGACACTTTGAGTTTTTACAGGAAAACCTCTAAGTCTAATCTGCATATATACATCATTTGATTTTTCTACAGTTGCTTTTTCAGGAAAGACTATTCCAATAAAAACTGTTTCAGACTGCGGTGCATCAGCAACAGGAATAACCTGCACCTCTTCTTTTGAAAATGCAGAAAATGCAAATAAAATAAATATAGCCAAAAACTTATATCTATTCATAAAAATCTCCTATAAATCTTATATAAAAAATTCTCTCACTATTTAGCATGAATTGCAATATATTTCTTCGTGAATTTTGATCCATATTTTAATATTACTGTATATTTAAATTAAAGAATTGAGTATTTAAAAATAAGGAAATCTTAAGGAAGAACATGAAAAAGAAAAAAGTTCATATCGGACAATTTGCTGTTGTTTATACATTTAGCATTGTGTTTCTAATGTTAATCTTGCTCTTGCCATCTTTTTTACAAAAGAATAAATCTCAGGAATTTTCAATACAATATGCAACTACTACTTTGAGACCGGACAACAGACCGGGAGATTTATCCTTAATTCGTATCCAAGTAGTTATTAATGATGACATCTCTAAAGTGAACGGCAAAATATTGGAAGTGGATTTTAATAATCACATAATATCTCTAGAACCGGCAGATAGCATGGGCAGAAGAGGCGAAATGCATTTTCAACTAAAACCGGGCAAATACAAAATTAAATGGAAAGTTCTAAACGATAAATATTCCTGGCCAAGAGTCTCCGATTATTCTAAAACAATAGAGATTACTGAAAACGACAAATGGATCCATATCCTTATTACCGGAAGAGAAATTTTTATAAGCTAATAAACAGAGAGCCATTTTGCTATTTGACTGTTTACCTTTTTAGAATATAAAAGAGAAGCATGCCCTATTCCATTTAAAATAAGGTTTTTTGATTTATCCTCATTCAATAATGAAGATTTATAAGGTATTACTAATTGATCTGTTTTAGTAGCTACATTATAAAACCTGATATTTTTTGAATTTATTATCTTTTCTCTTAACTCCTTTAAAAATAAGGAATCCACCCTCATCTCTTTTGCACATTGCCCTGCCCCTATCCAGGCCATAATCGTTCCATAAAATGGAGAGGCAAGGGTAATAACATCGGTTACACTATTTTCTTTAGCAAAATTTGTCGCATAATGAGAAGAAACAAGACCTCCCATAGAATGGCCAATTAAAATAATATCTGAGCGTTTTGTCTCTTTTTCAATTTGTTCGACCTTTTCTTTTAAAGCCAGAGAATGCTCTTTAATAGAACC
>CAYNVX010000085.1:0-5142 GCA_964400755.1 uncultured bacterium
CATGCAAGCTAAAAACAATTATTGGGTCGTAGGAATTCGTATGGGATTAAACTCAGACTTTATCCTTTCTAGAAATTGGAGCTTGTTCGGCAATATAGCAGGATCTCTTCTTTATGGAAAATTTGAGATTTCCCAAGAAACAAATATACATGATCTATATTACAATATAGAAAATGATTTCTATAACGTTCTTCCGAACAGCGAAATGATGTTAGGTATTTGCTGGAAGCATTTCTTCAAAAAAGAACAAGGCTTCGTATCTCTCCGCCTAGCATATGAATTTCATTATTGGGTAGAACAAAACCAGCTTCGCAGATTCTTTGATTCAACAGCTACAGATGCAACACCCGACCAAGGGTCTCCTATTGCAAACGATGTAGTATCTCGCGGAGATCTATTATTTAACGGTCTTTCTTTCAGAGTTCATTTTGAATTCTAATTTAGATCTTTAATTATATGAAATTAATAAGGCCTTGTGAAAACAAGGCCTTTTTTATTTATAAGAACAATTCTTAAATGTAGAAAGTATTTAATAATAAGTAAAGTGCCATTCCCGCTAGATATCCGGCTAAAGCAGTAAGAGAAATCTTTTTTAGATACCATAAAAAATCTACTTTTTCAATGCCCATCAGGGCAACACCTGCAGCAGAGCCGATAATTAAGATACTACCTCCATTTCCTGCAGCATAGGCAATCATTTGCCAAAGAGGACTGTCAGGAGGATAGGCCGCTAGATCATACATACCAATACATGCAGCAACAAGTGGAACGTTATCAACAATAGCCGATAAAAACCCGATAGCTGAAGCTATTACAGCCAAGTTGCCGATATGCACTTCTAACCAGATAGCTAAACTTTTTAAGATCCCAACAGATTCAAGAACATTAATAGTCAGCAATATTCCTAAGAAGAACATGACAGCAGACATATCAATCTTGGTAAGGACATAGGGTATCCTCAAATGATGACGGGATTCATACTTACAATGCATAATATCAGTAATGAGCCATAAGACGCCGAGTCCTATCAGCATCCCCATAAAAGGAGGAAGGCCGGTAATATAGTGAAATATCGGAACAAAGACCAAGGCGCCAATTCCCACACAAAAGACCAATGTGCCGCCGGGCTCTGTTTTTTCTTCTACTTTTGGGGTTGGCGGATATTTTCCTTGTTGCTTTATCCCAAGTAAAAAAAGTGTAACGATAATTGAAAAAAAACTGGGTAGGAAAAGAGCTTTCATTACAGCAATGGATGTCACCTGCCCTTTTATCCAAAGCATAGTTGTAGTAACGTCACCGATTGGAGTCCAGGCGCCGCCGGCATTTGCAGCAATGACAACAGTGGAACAAAGTATCATTCTATCTTTTCTCTCAGGAATAATTTTCCTTATAAGAGAAATCATTACAATGGTAGTTGTCAAGTTGTCCAATATAGCAGATAAGAAAAAAGCAATCAGCCCGATAATCCACAAAAGTTTCCTTTTGGATTTTGTATTAATCAAATCAGTAATAATCTTAAAGCCTTTATGAGAATCGATCAGTTCAACTAGCGTCATCGCAGTCATTAAGAAAAAGATAATCTGGCTTATCTCCCCCAAATGAAAATTTATTTGGGAAAGGGTATATTCGGTAAATCCTTTTTGATGAATAAAAAGCAAGACCCAGGTTACAACAGCCATCAATGTTGCCGAAGCAGTTTTATTTACTTTAAGATAATATTCAAAAGCTATTGCACTGTAGCCTATTACAAAAACAAAAATGATTAAATGATGAATCAGAGTAAATTCAACCATAATCTTAATCCTATTCTTCTAAAATTGTTAATATAATAAAACTAAAGAGATGTCAATCCCGCCTGGATGATATCATGCATACGTATTAATCCAATAACCTTTTCTTGGTCTAAAACAGGAAGAACTGTTATCAAATTTTTATTTTCCATAAGACGCATTGCATCTATGGCAAGATCGGTTTTTTTGACAACAAGAGGATCGATAGTCATCAGATCCTGAATAGGATGATTTAAAAAATTATTATTAGTTTGTATAGCCCTTCTTAAATCACCATCGGTAAAAATCCCTTTTAAAGAATGATCCTTATCAACAATCAAGACACAGCCGCATTTTTTTTGGGATAATTCTACTAGAACATCTTTAATAAGATCCTTTGGAGAGCAAAAAGGAAGATTATTTTTGTTTATCATCAAATCTTCGACTCTTAAAGTAATCTGTTTGCCTATAGCGCCTGCCGGATGGTTGATAGCATAATCTGTTAGCGAAAATTCTTTTTTCTGCATAAGGGCAACTGTTAAAACATCGCCAAATATCAACTGAACTGTTGTAGAAATAGTAGGAGCCAAATTAAATGGGCAAAGCTCTTTTTCCAAAGGCAGCTCAATAAAAAAATCTGCTTTTTTTGCCAGTCTTGAATTCTTGTTAGATACAACAGCTATTGTTTGAGCTTTTTTCTTTTTAATATAGGGAAGCAGATTGATCAGCTCTTCCGTTTCTCCGCTTTTTGAAAAAATAAAGAAAATATCATTTTCCTCAACGACAGCAATATCGCCATGCAAAGCATCCGTTGCCGGAAGATAAAGTGCATTTGTGCCGGTAGAGAGCATGGTCATAGCAACTTTATTAGCAATAAAGCCGCTTTTGCCGATACCGGTAAAAAGGATTTTAGATTTGCAGGAAATAAGCTTATCTAAAATGGTTTGAACTTTTTCTAAATCTATATTATTAAAAAAATATTCAAGATATTTTTTTTCATTTTCAAAGAGAGTTTTTATCAACATTTTCCAAATTCTTTTTAAATTCCGCTAAAAATCCGCAGCCGTAGATTCCATCGAACATGCGATGGTCAAAACTTAAAGATACCATCATAATATTTCTAGCTGCGATAGTACCATCATTCAATACGACAGCTTTTTTCTTAATTGCACCTATACCTAAAATAGCAGCTTCAGGATAACGAATTATTGGTATGCCGCCAAGAACGCCTGTCATACCAAAATTAGTAACGGTTATTGTCCCATCTTTTATATCATCATATGAAAGAGTGCCTTCTCTTGCTTTATTTGCCATTTCTGTAAGCTTTATCGCTACCTGTGATACTTTACTCATATTTTCAACATTTTTGATTACAGGGACGGTTATAGCGTCTTTTACGCTTACTGCAATGCCTATGTTAATATTATTGTTAACAACAATTTGATCTTGTTGATAAGTAGCGTTAACCAAAGGAAAGGCCTTAAGTGCTTTTTCTAATGCTAAAACAACAAAACTTGTAATAGTTAATTTAACTTTGTGGGTATTAAAGAAATTATCTTTTTCGCTATTTATGATATCCATCAGCTTTGTAACATCGATCTCATCCAATAATGCAGCAGATGGAATTTCCTTATTAGACTTTATCATATTGTCGGCAATAATCTTTCGCATAGCCGACATTTTTAAAATTTCTCTTTCTTCTTTATGAGGGATATTTTCCTGTTTGAAATTCTCAATGTCGCGTTTTGTAACTCTTCCTTCTTCCCCGGTTCCTTTAATATTTTCCAGATCGGAAAGAGAAACACCTTTTTCTTTAGCCAGCTCAAGCACGGCAGGAGAAAAAAAGCTTTTTACCTTATCGTCACTTTCAACATCCAGAGAAATAATAGCCAAAGTATCTCCGACATGAACCTCTTCATCAGGAAGGGCAATGATTTCTTTTAATTTACCTTTAACAGGAGAAGGGATCTCACTATTTACCTTGTCAGTTGTAACCTCTAAGATAGACTCATCCTTATTTACCATATCGCCAACATTTTTATGCCATTTGACTATTGTGGCAGAAACAATGCTTTCTCCAAGTTTAGGTAGGGTAATTTTATAATCGTTGCTCATAATTAACTTCTCTTTTTAATTTAAATATCCGAATCCATCCAAGTTGCGGCATGATATCTCTTTTCGTTGATCTCCCCTTCTTTTTTAGCAACATAGACTGCTGCAACAGCATCGCCTAAAACGTTGACAACGGAAGAGACCATTTCCCGCAATCTGTCCACACCGGCAACTAAGGCGATTCCCTCTAAAGGAAGGCCCATAACGCTTAATACAAGAGAAAGCATAATAAGACCGGTTCCGGGAATCCCGGCTGCTCCAATTGCAGCAAAAAGGGATACTAAAACTAAAACAATAATATTTACCCATCCTAGCTCAATACCATATGCCTGAGCAATAAATATTGCTGAGACCGCCTGGCCAATAGCACCGCCATTCATATTTATGGTTGATCCAAGAGAAAGTACAAAACCTGAAATATCTTTAGAAATTCCTAAATGTTTTTGGGCACATTCCAAGGAAACAGGCAAAGTAGCCGAACTGCTGCTTGTTGTAAAAGCTAAGACTATTGCATCTTTCATACCTTTGAAAAAAGGATAGACCTTCACTCTTGCCAAATACCTTAAAGAAAGGGTAAAAATTAAAAACAACTGAATGAAACAAGCAATATAGTTGCAAATCAAAAACTTAATTAAAGGCAAAATAACCTTCAGTCCAATAGATCCTACTGTAGATGCCATCAATGCAAAAACTCCGTAAGGAGCCAGATACATCACAAAGTGGGTTAAAGTATACATTATCTCAGATATCGATTCTAAAAAATGGAGTACAGGCTTGCCTTTTTCTTTAGTAAAGATTATAGCAATGGCAAAGAAAATTGAAAAAACAATAATCTGCAGGACATTACCTTGCGAAAAAGCAGCAAAAGGGTTCGATGGAACAAGCGACATAAAGAAATCTACAAGGCTCAAGGTATGCCTTTGACCGATATCAACTTCAATACTTGCCAATGAAAGGCCTTCGCCGGGCTTGAAGACAAAAGCTAAAACAGTACCAATAACAATGGCTATTAGAGTCGTTATGATATAAAAGCTTATCGTCCTATAGCCAATCCTCCCAAGTTTCTTGGGATTATTAATATGGCATATTCCTACAGTTAATGAAGAAAAGATTATTAGGACAACTAACATTGTCATTAAATTTATGAAAACTTTTCCGAACATTCGGAAAAAAGAGGCATGGGGGCCTAAAACAAGACCAACAATAATACCACTGATAAGCCCTATTAATATTTTTAGCCAACTTTTCATATTATTTTTTT
>CAYNVX010000085.1:5152-6851 GCA_964400755.1 uncultured bacterium
ATTTTTAGCTAATATTGAATAAATTTTAAGTAAAATTTTATTAATTATTAACCATTTCATTTATTTTTTCAACTAAGTTCTCAATATAAGCTTCTTTGGAAATAACTTCTAATTTCAATGATAAATAAATTAAAGGAATATCATAAAAGCTCTCTTTTTCGAATTTTACGATATCTTTTTCGGTAGAGATTATATATTTAACATTTTTAGCTAAGCACTTAGAAATAAATTCTTTAAACTTTTTTTCAGAAATTTTTTCATGATCGCTTAAAAACAGTTTTTCTTCTATCTGCAGATCTTGACTTTCAACAAGTCTTTCAAAATAGCCGGGATTTGCAACAGCACAAAATAGAGCTACCTGAGTTTTGGGCTTAATAGATATACTCTTATCAAAAATATCTTTAAAACCATTAAAACAGGGTTTGATGGCAATAATATTTGCTTTTGAAAATTTCTGAATTATCTTTTTAAGAGAATCGAGATCACTTAAATCCTTTAGATTATTTACAACAATCAAATCGGCTCTTTTTAGATTTTTTTTAGGCTCCCTAAAAAAACCTCTGGGGAGAAGAAATTCTTTTTTTAAGAGATCATTAGCATTTATTAGAACAATTTCAAAATCCCTGAACAATTTTCGATGCTGCATAGCATCATCTAAAATTAAGATCTTAAAATTATTTTTTATAGCCTTTTCACAAGACAAGAGCCTATTTTTACCAATAAAAAGATCGATATTCAGATGTTTTTTAATAAGGAAAGGCTCATCTCCAATTTCTAAAGATGAAAAATATTTTTCTTTAGGTATATGGACATTCTTATTTTCAAACTTAGATAAATAGCCCCGTGAAATTACTGCTAATAATTTTTTATTTAATTTTTCTGCCAAAAACATTGTAAATGGAGTTTTACCCGAACCGCCTGCAGTAATATTACCTATACTTATGACAACGGCATTGACTTTTTTTTGTTTTAAGAATTTTTTATCATATAAAAAATTACGTAAAGTAATGGCAATTAAATAAAATTGACTAATAAAAAAAAGAAAGGACTTCAACATTGAAGGTAAAAGCCCTTTTTTTTCATCTTTTAGAACTTTGCTAATATACAAAAAGAGATTAGCTTTATTAAAAAGCATATTTTAGCCGGAAATCACTGCAGTAAGCTTACTTCTCATTTCTTCTAATTTTTCTTTAGAATAAAAAAGCTCCTGTTCGACCATTTCAATAATAATATGAATAGCTGCCATATGAACTTCCTGAATACGGTCAGAAGTTTTAAAACCTTCTACCAACCATTCCAAATCACTGATCCCTTTCATTTTGCCGCCGGTTTTTCCTAAAAATGAAATAGTCTTAGCACCAAAAGTTTTAGCAGCTAAAACAGCATTATATAAGTTCTGTGAATTACCTGATGTTGTAAGAGCTATAAAGACATCTTCGCTTTTAGCATAAGCTTCTACACCTCTTGAAAAAACATAATCATATCCTTCATCATTAGCAACACATGTTAAATGGCCTGGCTCGCAAAGTGAAATAGCAGGAAGAGCTTTTCTTTTTTTTCTAAAATATCCTGTTAGTTCCTCTGCAAAGTGCATAGAATCACACAAGCTTCCACCGTTACCCGCAATAATAATTTTCCCACCTTTACGATAAGCATTTGCAATCATCTGAGCAGCTTTATGAATAAAAACAAGGCTATG
>CAYNVX010000086.1:0-5879 GCA_964400755.1 uncultured bacterium
ATTTACCTTGAAAATAATATTCGCTCTCAATTTTTTCGAACTTATTTTGCAGAAAAAATTTATGGTCCTGGAGCATTTTGGGATTGGAAAAAAAATGATGAAGTAGAAAAAAATCATGATATAATAAAGGCACGAATTGAATTTGTTTTTAATAAATTTAATACGAAATGACTAATTAGTTTGAACCAAAAAATTGATTTAATGAGAAATTTTCAATTTTCTGAGGACAAAAAAATGTTACAAAAATGTTTATTTTGTAATTTGACAGATAGAGAAATTCTTTTTGAAAATGAATTAGCTTATCTCTTTGAAGATAAATTTCCAGTAACAAATGGTCATTCCTTAATAATTCCTAAGAGACATTTCAGTAGTTTTTTTGAAGCAACAAAAAATGAGCTTGAAGCTTTTTTAGAGTTGATTGTTAAAAGAAAGAATCAGATGGAAAAAGATACTTCAATTACTGGTTTTAATATTGGTGTAAATATAGGAGCCTCTGCAGGGCAAACGATTTTTCATTTACATATTCATCTTATTCCAAGAAGAGATAATGACATAGAAAACCCTAAAGGAGGGGTTCGTGGAGTAATTCCTTCAAAAATGCAATATTAAATATTAATTATAAAATAGTAGGGATTACTCAATTTAAGCAAGTGAACAGCAATTTTTTTTATTTGCTATCTTTAAAAAGTATAGGAAATTTCTCCTGCAACAGATCTAAATGCCGGCTGATTTTTTCCTGTTACTGAAAACCAGTAGGTTAAAATTATTCCTAAGTCTTCATAAAAATTATATTCTAAGGCAGGCGATAGGGTGAGAATAGCGCTCCTAGAATTAACCTGGCTGATTACCAATGCAGGTGGCTGTGTCGGTGCTAAAGACACATTAATGGGAGTAATAGGAGTTAAAGGTTCTGTGGCAATAACCCTTATACCTTTAAATCTCGTTTTAGATATGTAAAGGTATATCGTATCCATCGAAAAGCTAAAACGCTTTGTAAAACTAAAATTAAAAGCAAAAATACCCATGAAGGTTTTTCCTGGAGAAACAGTTCCATATGCAGGTAAAAGACCTGTATAGATATTGCCTGTATTTACCCTTACATGCGTGGGAACAAGAAATGAGCCGTTGATCAAAATTTTAAGAGGATGGCATGACCAAAAATAGAAGATTTTGCTGGTAGAAATTCCAAGAGTAGTTTCATATGCTCCGGTACCTGTAGCGTCGATATAATTTTTATAATAGTTAAGGTCCTGATATTTGCCAGTGGGAAAACTTTCTTTTACAAAAATGCGAAGATTAGGCTTTAAGGTGTTTTTCTTTTCTTTGAGTAATTGAAAGCCCATTTGTATACTAAGATCTCTCCAGTCAGTTGCTTTCATTTCTTTTTGCCAGGCTTTATTTAGAGATGCGCTGAAATTAAAATCAAGCCATCGAGTAATACCTGCGGTAAGTGAAAGGGATGGGATTAAAATTTTTGTATCGGTGATGTTAGATTCATGCCAGGATTTGTCATAAGAGCCGTGGTTTACAACATAATAAGTAGTAAAAGATGTGCTTATTTTTCCTTGCGATGTATTAGTTGCTCCGTCTGCGAAAAAAGGTCCTGTATACATTGGAGTGAAATCGCATTTTGCAAATGTATAAAACGGCATTATAATACAAAGAAATAATAAGCATTTTTTTTTAAACATAATGATTTTAATTAAGTTAGTCTAAATAGATTTATATATGGTAAATCTTATTAATCTCAATAGAAATTTTTTGATTTTTTTTGCTAAACAACTTTAACAGTACTCTCTTGAGGCTTCGAGGCTTTTTCGAAATTTTTAGATATTTTGTTTAAAGAAATCATCCAGACAGGGAGAACTACAAGGGTTATAAGAAATATAAATGGAGAGCAGGAGATGGTAGAACCGAAGAGGATTATCATAAACTGCATTAGAAGAGAGCTGCCCGATTTCCCAACTCTGGAGCCTATTCCATCTATTAATGACTTGCCTTTCATCTTATCTTCGTAAGAGAGGGGTATGAGGGCCATTTCTTTGGTATCGTCGAATAATGTATATTTAAAAGCTCTTGAGAAGACATTCTGCATCGAACCAAAAAACACCGCTAAATATATAGGGGTAAAACCGAATATTAAAACATCGGGTCTGACATGTTTAATAAATAGAAAGTAGAAAAAGCCGAGACCGGAGATCAATATGGAAATAGGTGTAATCATACTGGCGAACTTCCATCCTAATTTTCTAATTATATTACCGGACAAAAAGTAAGAGGATATAGCAGCAAAAAGACCGGTGAAATAGGTTACTTTGCTTGTATAAGCTGTATATTCGGAAGAGCTTGGAAAGAGCTCTTTCATTTGAGATTTCCAAAGGACTTCGGTTAAGTTGATGGTAATATTGTAGGATAAAATTATAACTGCGATATAGAGCATATATTTGGATTTTAAAAGATAAGAAAGGCTTGATCTTAAGGAAATTTTTTCTTTTTTAGGTTTGGACTTGTCGATAAATACTCTGGTTGGGAATACATATTTATGTGTCCATTTATAGATCCCCATCGTTAGCACAGTAGTAATTATTATAAGCCAGACAAACATTGTAAGAGTTTGGTCCCATGGGTTATCTCCTCCAAGAATGGAAGCAATAGAATGCATTGAGCTGCTGGGGTTGTTTAGCTGGAGGGCGAAATATATTCCGAACTTGCCGGCCAACATCCCTGAGATATTTCTACTAGTCCCAAAGAAAGAATAAAAGCGTTTTGCCTGGTCAAATGGAATGACATCTATGGTAAATCCCCAAATCAAAATGGAGAGCATAATCGTGCTCCAGGACTCTGCCATAATATAAAAAAGAGCAAAGGGCCAATATCTAATAATTGCAACAAAGCCTTTCAGTCCGGAAGGAACTATCTTTTGTAGGGAATCAGCAAAACCATTTAGTTGGAAAGCTGCACCTTTAGGATATAAGAGATGAATAAAAACTAAAAAAAAGGCAATAAAAATAAAGCTCATTATATAAAAGATGTTTTCTTTATTGAAACGATTAGAAAGAGATGTAAATAGAAAGGTCATAGCAATAGCGGAAGGAAGTATTGCCCAAACTTTTAAAAAGGGGATTACTTCAGCGCCTGATTGCGGGGCAGTAATTATTAGAGCATCTTTTGCTATTTTTAAAAGGTGATAGTTGAAAGCTACTAAAAAAAAGAGAAGGAGCATTGGCACAAATGTTTTAAGTTCATGCTTATGTATTGGAAAGAAGAACGATCTAGTTTTGCTAAATTCGTTCATCTGAAGCTAACCTACTTGAATCTTTTTTCACGATTCCCCTTGAATAACTTTTAGCTTGCCCAGTTTTTTTATAATTATAAAAAAATATCTTGTCTATAACAAAAATTAATTAACATTAGCAGGTTCGGTAGTTGTTGAAGTAGGTGTAGGTTCAGTAGAGGTGATCTTTTCGAATTGTTTAGATAAAGAGTTTATTGAAATAATCCATAATGGAATAATCATTAAAATAATTAAAAAGATTATAGGGGAACAGGCAATCGGCGTTGTAAAAATAAGCAGTAAGAGCTGCATAAAAAAGGAGCTTCCTGATTTGCCTAGTCTTGATCCTATGCCGTCGATAGCAGATTTTCCTTTTAACTTGCTAGTTGCATTAAGGGGTATAAAGGCCATTTCCTTAGTATAGTCAAATACTGTATATTTTGAAGACCTTGCCAAAATATTTTGCAGCGATCCAAAAAAGACTGTTAAAGCAAGAGGGGTCATCCCCATTATCATTAGAGTAGAGCTTGCATTATGCGAATATTGTTTTAAGAAAAGAAAATAGAAGAAGCCAACCCCTGTTGAAATAAGTATTAAAGGGGTTATGTAAGCGGTTATCTTCCAACCAAGTTTTCTAATCAGATTGCCTGATAATATATAAGAAGCAAACGTAGCAATTATACCTATGTAATAGGTAACTCTGCTCATATATGCAGTGTAATCGGAGGCTTGTGGGAAGAGTTCTTTCATTTGTGATTTCCAAAGGACTTCAGTTAGGTTAATTACTAAGTTATAGGACAGGACTATTAGGGCAATGTAAATTAAATATTTTGATCTGAAAACGTAGAGGAGGCTATCTTTTAAAGAAATCTTTTGTTTGCCGCTTTTTTCGTTAGCGATGCCCATTAAATAGCGATTAGGGAAAACATGAATATGGAGCCAGCGATAAATTAACATTATTAATATACAGCAAATAATTATTGCAAAAACAAAGAGGGTTAGAGTCTGATCCCAAGCTGTTTGCCCGAAGTGAGATGTAAAGTAATTAGTTGAGATTGTAGTTCTCTTCATTTGAACAGATAAATATTCTCCGAATTTTCCTGCTAGTATTCCTGCAGCGTTAACTCCTATCCCAAAAAAGCCGTAGAAGCGTTTAGCTTCTTTTACAGAAACAACATCATTAGCAAAGCCCCAAATCAAAATAGAGAGCATTATAGTGCTCCAGGACTCTGCCATTACATAGAATAACGAAAAGGACCAATATCTGATAATTGCGATTAACCCTTTAAACCCTTTAGGCAGGATGGTTTGAAGGTAATCTGCAATATGATTGGCCTGAACCGCATCTTTTGCGGGATATAATAAAAAAATAAATAGTATAAAAAAGACCAAGAAAATAGAGGTCATTACATAGAAGATATTTTCTCTATTGAATTTATTTGAAAGGGAGGTAAATAAAAAAGTCATTACTATGGCAGTAGGCAGCATTGCCCAAACCTTTAGAAAAGGAATAACCTCAGCACCGGATTTAGGAGCAGTAATGATAAGGGCATCTTTTGCGATACGAAGCAAGTGATAGTTAAAAGCTACTAAGAAAAATAATATAAACATTGGCAAAAATTTTAATAATTCTTGCCGACGGATGGGCCAAAAAAATGATCGAAGTTTTGAAAAACCCGAATCACTCATTTGGGAGCCTCGTCTTGCTCTTGGGTTATACACGTGGCATGATTTATAATTCTCATTGAGAACAATATTTCCTCACATATTAGTAGAGGAGTATATAGGCAGATATGATAAAAGTCATTTATAATAATTATTTAAATTTATAATCCTTGTTTTTGAGGGTTTAAGCGGACCGATTTAAATTTTTAATCATTTTGCTTTTTTTATGTCTTTTGGGATAAAATATGTACATTCAATAGATAGTATTATTGATGAGTAAAATAATGTTTTAAAACAAAAAATTTCTTCGTTTTAGGAAAAATATATGAAAGTAATGAAATTTTATAAGAAATGGAGAGGGCTAGTTTTAAAGATCTCAATAATTATTTTATCTGGTTATATCATTCTTCATTCAGAAAGATTTCAAGAAAAAATTTCACCTGTAAAATATTGGACTAAAAAAGTAAATGAACTAGAGAAATGCCTTAAAGCGGATAAATGGAAAGTTAAGACTTTAGAAATATCACTTCAAAAAGAGAACTCAACATATTTTTATGAGAAGAAAGAAGTGGAAGTTAAAGCACAGGTTTTAGGTGAGAATTTAGAGGAAGTATTAACTTTGTCAAAAGAAGAGCATAAAAAAACTATTGAGGAAATAGAAGATGAGATTAAATCGCTGAGGAATATGCAGTACAAAGATGAAAAGTTATTAAATGATGCACTAGCTCATTTAGCAAAAGTTAATAAGTCTAAGAATAATTAGTTCTCTTTGCTTATTTTTTTTAATAAATCTGCAATATTTTGATTATTAGAAATTTCTGTAACGTTTTGGATAGGATCTAAAAAGATTTCTTTTTTTCCTAAAAGGTCATTTATATTTCCGATAATTTCAATATCTTGAGTTATAATTTTAAACTCATATCTTGAAGCACTAGTGCTC
>CAYNVX010000086.1:5889-6821 GCA_964400755.1 uncultured bacterium
TTTCCGTCGAAAAATTCAGAGAAATCAATTTTGTCTGTAATTGCATGTAGGATAGTAGGGAAGATATCCATTTGAGAGCTAATGGAGATATTAGGATTGTTTTTATTTAGTTTATAAAAGATAGGTACGCTTGTCTGATAGCGGTTTACATGAGTACCATGAAATAAGGAGCCATCTTCAAAAAATTCTTCTCCGTGGTCTCCTGTAATAACAATTAAACTGTTTTCATATAGATTTTGGTTTTTTAAAGAATAGACAAAACCTTCAAAAAGATTATCGATAAAATTTATAGAATTATAATATCTGTTTTTAATCAAAGGGAGCTCGTTTTTTGTAAAAAGGAAGTTCAGGTAATTAATCTTTTGAACATAAGGGGAAAATTTGGGGGAGAAGTTTTTAGGCCAGCTATATTCGGAGTGGGGGGAATCTAAAAATATTATAAAAATGTTAGCTTCTTTTTTTTGAGGATTTAGAAGATCGTTTTTCAAAGAAGCAATGGTTTTTAAATCTCTTTCGCAGGGAAATTCGGAATATTGAGAGAAGTCATTAAAATTATCAATCAAGCTTCTTTGCTTTCCAAAGATAAGCTCATCGATAGAGTAATAGCTAAGTTCAGAAGAGGAGTAGACATTAATTTTATAGTCTAGCTTTTTTAAAATATTTAAAGGAATGCTGCCTCTTTTGCATTCTTTTCTGGCAATATCCCAAAGATAGGGGAAATTAGAATGAAAGATTGAGTACCAGGATATATGTGAAGCATTTGAGTTAGCATATGAAACGGCGCTTGTTATGTTTTCATTTTTAAATTTATAAAGGTTTGGGGCTATCTCTTCAGTTATGGCATCTAAACGAAAGGTTTCGACAATAAATAGATAGATGAGCCTCTTGCAAAAGTCTAAGCAATTTTTGTTCATAACTCAAAACTCATGATT
>CAYNVX010000087.1:0-6780 GCA_964400755.1 uncultured bacterium
TTTCTGATAATGTCAAAATTAGAAAGGGAAAAAAATGGCATTGTTTTTTAAAAATTTTATCGTTGTCGTAATTCTTATAGGGCTGTTAACGAGAATTGGAAATTATTTGTATCGAAAAATAGTCAAGATAGAAGTTGCAGTGCTTCTTTCAGCATTGACCGTTGGAATAATTATTTTGCCTATTGTTTCTTTAACAATAGGGTTTGATGTGGCCATATCAGAATATATGCTTGCGTTAATAATATGGCTGATATTTGATCTTTTGAAAAAAGGGATTTCTTTTAATCCAAGAAGGAAAAAATGAAAATATACAGATACATTATAGAATGGATAGTTATCTATTTTCTAATTTGGATAATGAACTTTTATTCTATGAAGATCTTTATGAAGAAATTTACTATTTTTTTATCCAGCATTTTTTCTTTTGTAATAATCGGGCTGCTATTTTTTTTAATATCCCCATATATTGTTTTGTTTCCTGAACCAAGCGTTATCTATTTGCCTTTTTTGATTCTGATGCTTATTTTAAATTTATTGAAGATAAGAAAAACTAATCTTTGAAAAGAGAGTTGAAATCATTTTTAGGAGGCAGCTCATCGTCTTGAAAAAGCTTTTTAGCTATATCTTCTTTATTTTTTTTGATTTCCTTTTTAATAGAATCTTTTGGAGAAAAATCTTCACAGAAGTTGTTTGATTCCCTGTCCGAGACAAATTCACTATTAGGGACGTTGCAATCATTAGGTTTTCCAATTATATAGTGCCTGCAGTTTCTGCAGACATGAAGATCAGCGTCGCAATTAGGGCAGACAGCTCTGAAATGTACTTTGTTATAAGATAGTTCTTGTTTTGTCCGGCATTTATAGCAGTTCATCCTCTTCTTCCCAATAGTAATCACCATAGGAATATGTTAGCTGCTTTCCTTTTTTTATTCCATGGCATCCTGCAGAAAAAAATATTCTGGGCCCCTTTGATGTGAAATATTCCCAAACAACAACATTGGTTTTATCGGAATGGTTCATAAACCTTGTCCAGTTTCCCTGTTTTTTGCCATCGATGCAATAGCCTAAAAATTTTATAAAAGAAAAGGCACTGTCATTATCATCTGAAATAGCTCTATCAGGTCTTAAAAGTCCTGCATAATGATCTAGTATTTTATAAGGAGGGATATTTTTTTTGGCAAAAACTCCATAGCCCATATCCTTAGAAATATATTTAATTGTTATTAATTTGTTGATGGATCGTTTATATTTTTCTTCGTCAAAGCTATTAATAAAATTTTTAATTTGCTTTTTTCTGGAAGGGCTTAAATTGTCTTTTCTATAGTTATAGAATTTTTTCCATTTTTTTAAAAAATTACTTTGATGCTTTTCTTCGACAAAAACATCAGAGATATATTTAATTTTGGTCTTGAGTCCAAACAGTTTATGAAAGTCTTGTGAACCTTTCATTTTTCCTCCTATTATCAAAAAAACAGTAAAACATTATATAATTAATAAGAGTATATCAAAAATAAATACTTAATTAAAGATCAAAGATAATGATAGGATAATAAAAAAAAGGTAAAATTAATTATTATAATAATATTAATTTTACCTTTTAGAAATAGAGAGCTATTATCTTCTTCCTGCTGCAATTCTTGCTCCAGCTCTAGGAAGGGCAGATGCTGCATCTCTTCCAATTGATCTTATTGCTTCTCCAGCACCTGGAGTTCTTGAGGGCCCTATAGAGCTTGGGGAGAATATATCAGCTACTCCAGCAAATAAATTTGCTGCGGCCGCCCTTGGCGCTCTTTGCTCTTGCTGAGGCGATCTCGATCCTGTTCCTGCAGGAATTCTAGTTGCAGCTCTTGGGAGAGCAGATGCTGCATCTCTTCCAATTGATCTTATTGCTTCTCCAGCGCCTGGAGTTCTTAAGCTTCCTGCAGAGCTTGGGGAGAATATATTAGCTATTCCACCGAATAAATTTGCTGCGGGAGCTGAAGGTGCGACCGCTCTTGGCGCTCTTTGCTCTTGTTGAGGCGATCTTGCTCCTGTACCTGCAGGAATTCTAGAGCCTCCTCTTACAGGAGAAAAAAATCCTCTGCTGGAAGCAGGAGGAAGAGGAGCTTCCATTTCTCTTCGAGCGGGCCACCATGATCTTCTTGCGGCAGGGGATGGCTGATCAGTACCTACCGGAATTCTAGTTCCCCATAAGTTTGGCATAAACCACCATCTTCTTGGGAGGGGCGCTGGAATAAAAACTGGCTCAGGGTGATAAATCACATCGATGACATTGTAGTCATTAAAAACATATGACATCGTGCTAATTATAATTACTGCCGAGAAAATTATATTTAGAGGTGTAGGCAGCAGAGCAAAACTTAACATGGTGCCAAGAGTTGCTAAAAAAACAGCGGCTGTTTTCTTTGCACTTATCCTTGCACATTCAGGACAATTAAATGGGTGGTGCAGCACACCATGAAAATCATGAGGTCCGACTGGTCTGCAAAACATAATTTACTCCTTTATTGAACTTGGGTTGCATGAATGTAGGGATTGCCTTTCATATTTACATTTATCAAAATGGTTTCTAAAGATGAGCTAAACCATTTGATGGTAAAGTCAGAGCCTACGATTACACCATCTTCCAAAAGCCAATCATTTAAAAGATCTCTATCCGAATATCTAACAGTCCAGCGAGTATTATCGCTTAGGATTATTTCGTTTTTAGAAATTGAAATGACTTGCAGAGTATAAGGATTGTCTAAGAGAGGTCCAAGATGAAGTTTTACTTCAATGAAAGTGTTTGTGTTTTGATTGATCATTTTATAATTATAAGAGTTAAACCAGCTGAACCATACTTTATTTGGAACAATTATTATGGAATCTTCATCTCTCCAAGAGAGAGCTTCTTCATAATAACCTGATCTGATTTTCCAAATGGATCCGTCTTCGATTGCTACTGAATCACCTAATCCAGAAATTCCAATAATATTATGTCTTCCGTGTGGAAGGTAAAGGGGAGGCAGATAGGTCTGATTAGGCCATGCATTTTTTTGAATGGTATTGTTAGATAAACTTAACTCTTCAATTCGTTGCTTTAAAAAAGTTTCCATTTTTTCTTCGGATATTTGTCTTGAGCTGTTTTCTACGCGCATTGAATCGTTTGCATATACAAATGTGCTTAAAAAAATTAAGAGAAAAAGAAAATTAAAATGTTTCTTCATTTTTGTACCTTTGTTTCTAAAGTTAAAAAAAATCAGAAAGATCTTGGAAGATGAAAGATTTTTATTTCAATCTAAAAGAAAGTCTTTAAACAAAATTTACGTTCAGGGTATACAGGTCTAGAGGAGTTTTTTATGACAAAAAAAGTTCTTGTTTTATTTTGCTTAAGTGCAGTTTATAGTTTTTCGCTTTTTTCGGTTACAGATGCCTCTCTTCTTTCTTTTGGAGCCGGAATAAATGATTTTAAAAGAAAGCACCATACAACTGCTGAATTTCGCCTTGAATATAAATCTTATAGAGATTTTCTAAGATTTAGACCTCTTGTCGGTATAATGGCGACACCTAAAGGTTCTGTTTACACTTATGGCGGTGTAAGTCTTGATCTTTATCCTGTAAATAGATTTGTTTTTGCTCCTAATTTTGCTGCGGGATATTATCATCAGGGCGGTGGAAAAGATCTGGGCTATCCTTTGGAATTTAGAACAGGAATAGATATTGCTATAAGATTTTATAATTATTCAAGGTTAGGCCTTAACGTATGTCATATTTCTAATGCTCAGTTAGGTCGTAAAAATCCAGGGATGGAGTCAATTGTATTTTTCTATTCTCTTCCCGTTTATTATCCTAAAAAATCTAAAGACAAAATAAAAAAAGATAAAAAAAGAAGAGAGTCTCTTACTTGTAAAAGAAGATCTTTTTAGTTTGAAAAGATTTTTAAAAAGAATATGCCAGTGAAAGAACTCCGCCTTTAAATTTTGAGCTGTTTTTTTCAAAAACGCTAAACCAGGCTCCGCCGACGATTCCTAAATTTTTGTTAAAGTTATATTCCAAGCCGGGGGTAAGCGACGTCTGACTGCTAGATTTTGCTGTGTTTGAAGCTGTTTGTCCGGTAGTTGCAGTGCCGGCTATTCCAGAAAATTTAACCGGATCATTATAGCTTTGGGCTATATCCATGGTATAGACCCAGCGCTGAGTAAAGCTGAACTCAATTGAAAAGATAAAAGTGAAATTATTTCCCGGACTAACCTTTCCGTCGGTATTATATCCTCCGCCATATGAATTAAATCCTTTGACGTCTACTTTTGTCGGAATTTTATAATCGATGTTGAAAGTAAATTTCATAGGATGCCAGGTAAGCCAGTAAACAATTTTGGAGGCTCTTAGCCCAAAATCTGTTTCATAAGCTCCCGTTCCACTTGCATCAATACCATATTTATCAGGATTTAATTTCTGATATCGTCCTGTTGGAAAATATTCTCTTATAACAAATCGGATATTTGGCTCCCAGCTCCCTTTTTTATCTTTAAGGAGTTTAAAGCCTAACTTTACAGAAGAATCTCCAAATACTAGAGCTTCTTTATTGCTTTCTTTATTATATCCTCCATATGCATCAAAGGTTATGTCCATCCAGTCTATTAGACCTATTTGCAATTGCACTTCTATTTGGGTCGAAAGCTCATCAGAACCTGATTGATGTCCCCAAGCCGTATTATATCGGCCTGTTGAGTCTAATACATAAAGATAGGGCTGAACATAAAACTGTCCATAAGAAAGAGTTTTGGCGCTATCGGCTAAAATTGGTCCGGTATACCAAGGGTCATATCCCTTTTTTTCTGTAGAAAAACAGAGCAGGGGAAATATTAACATCGAAAGTAATATTTTCTTCATAAAAGGCAGGTTTCTTAGTTTGTTTTTTTTTATAACATTAAAGGTTCATATTTTAAAGGGGCTTTTTTTGTAGTATTTTTTGCCAATCATTTCTTTATGGAAACTTAACAAATCTACTTTAAAAATCTTCTTTCAATTTTACATTTAAAGTTTTGTGTTAAAATTAAATAATTATAATTATTTAATGATTAATTTAATTAATATATTGAAAATTATATTAATATAATTATATCTTAATGTAAGAAGAGGTGATGTTTTTATGAGTAAAGAACTTCCGTTTAATCCGATATTTCTTTTGAAAGGAGCCAGGCCCCAAACTATTATGGGATCTTTACCCAATTTGTTCAGATCACCTACATCTAAAACCAAATATATAATTTTGCCGGACAAAGATTATTTAGCTTTAGAGGTTTCGACTCCAATAAACTGGAAGCCTTCCGACCCTACAGTTGTTATGATACATGGTCTTTGCGGATCTCATAAGTCTGCCTGTCTGGTCAGACTTGCTAAAAAGTTTAAAAATAAGAGGATACGCGCAATTCGAGTAAACTTGCGAGGCTGCGGCACAGGAAAGGGAAGGGCTAAAAAGGTATATCATGGAGGACAGAGCTCTGATATATTTGAGGTCTTGAAAGTTTTGAAATCTGAATCTCCTGCTTCTGATATTACCCTGATAGGATTTTCTTTGGGAGGAAATATAGCCTTAAAGCTTGCCGGTGAGCTGGGGATGAATAATTTGCAAATGTTAAGAGGGGTAATAGCTATAAATCCGCCTGTTGATCTATACGCAAGCGTAAAATTATTAGCACATCCCAAGAATCGCATGTATGAAAAATATTTTGTAAAATTAATTAAGGCGGACATTAATTATCGTTATAAGATTTTTAAAGATCTGAAGAAAGTCGATTTTCCTGACAACATGAGCTTTTTGGATTTTAATAGATTATATACCGTTCCAGAATATGGTTTTAAAGATCCAATTGAGTATTATAAAAGATCGAGTTCTAAATATTATGTTCCAGCTATTGATATAGCATGCAAGATTCTATTTGCAGAAGATGATCCATTGATTAACCCAAACAGCTTCCAGAACATGACCCTTCCTGAAAACATATCTGTTTATAAAACGAAAAGAGGGGGGCATATTGGATATATTACATTCCCGACTAAAGAAAAAAGGGGCATTTACTGGATAGATAATGTTATTTTAGATTGGGTGGATAATATGTAGTTATCATATATTAGGATAATCTAATTTTTTGAGGTATTATGAAATTAACTTCTCCTTCTTTTGATAATTTAAAAGATATTCCAAAAAAATATACATGCCAGGGTGATGATATTAATCCTCCTTTTAATATTTCTGCTATTCCAAAGAATGCTAAGTCATTGGTTCTTATTATTGACGATCCGGATGCTCCTGGTAAAACATGGGTACACTGGGTCTTGTTTAATATTCCCATAATTAGCCATATCAAGGAAGACAGCTCTCCTGGGATAGAGGGAAATTCCGATCTTAAAAAACCAGGGTATATGGGGCCTTGTCCGCCAAGCGGCAAACATGCCTACCATTTTAAAATCTATGCATTAGATATAATGCTGGATTTAAAAAAAGGATCCAGAAAAGAAGACGTCGAAAAAGCTATGCAAAATCATATAATTGAAAAAGCTGAGCTAATCGGTCTCTATGCTAAATCTTAAGAGAGGTTATAAAAAGCTCTTGCCGTAGAATTGTTGTTTTCAGGATCTCTGCTGTCTCTGATAACTTTTTCAACCGCTGTATCAGGCACGATAGGAATATGGAGCATTTCCCGGCCCCTGCTTTTTATTTGAATATCTTTGTTGTAGATATTGAACCTCCCCATGTCTAAAGTCAGGGGATTCCTGACGAAAGCTTGCACTTTCTCTC
>CAYNVX010000088.1:0-6711 GCA_964400755.1 uncultured bacterium
TTGTTATTAATAAGATTATCAATTTTTTCAGCTTGCACCATCGCTTGAGTATACAGAGTTCTTCCAAGGTTTTGCAGTCCGGCTTCAGCTCTATCTAAAGTCTCATGAAATCTTTCATGAAGTGTATAAAAAGATGGAGATAATGCTGACATAATAAACCTCTTCGTTTTAATGGCTGAGATTTTATAGAGGAGATAACTTTTTGACAAGAGTAAGATTTTTTTTATTTTGGTGGAATTAAATTTTTATTTATTTCGTTTATGGAGATTTTCATTAATTTAAAAAACTGATTATTATCTTTTTTGTCATATAAATTATCTATTATAATCATAATTTAATTTAGTTGATTTTATGAATTATATAAACTAAAATAGTTGAAATTTAAAATTAAAGCGAATTATTTATGTTAAATAAAATTAAAGCGATATTAAAATATTCATTCTTAGTGTTTTTTGTTGTTTTTTTTTCATTTTTTCATAAAGATTACGAGATAAAAAATTTTTTAAGGATAAATATGACATCACAAGTTCCACCAACAGACAGCAACGGTTCTGATGATAGTATAGAAGTCTCTGAAAGCTCCTTGCTAGATTATTTAAATGAAAAAGTTGATAAAGTGTCAGATGCTTTATTTATTGCTGCCGCAAAATTTACAAGGCCAACTTGTTGGACTCATGAGACTTATGTCAGACTTACCATGCCGATTATGCCAGGTAAATATGATCAGTGCTCAACGAAAGTAAGAGAAGTTGCTCTCCGCTCATTATTAGCTGTTGCCGTTATGCCGATGGCAGCGATATCTGCAATTACAGCTCCTATAGGTATGGTTTTTAGATTCTTTGCTAATGTTCTGCAGCACAAATCATTTAATCATGCGAAAGGAGATGCTGCAGAAAAAGTTGCTCCTAAAAATAAGAACTTTTCTATTTTTTCATTAAATACATGTTTTATAGCCGGTGGTTTTCCTCTTTATAAAGGAGGAGTAACACCTTGGAGACTGCGTATTGATGAAATGGTAAAAGTTATTAAAGAAAGAGATGCCGATATAATCTGTTTGCAGGAAGTACATGATATCGATGCGGCACATAGATTGATTAAGGGCTTAAAGAAAGAATATGCCCATTTTTATTTTAATATTGGAGCTCAGAATATCGGCGCGAATAGCGGCTTGATGGTTATTAGTAAGTACAAGTTAAAAGATCCAAGGTTTGTACCATTCGATACAAAGGATCTTATAGGTGTTATTAAATTTGTTAAAAAGGGTGTTTTTGCCTGTGATGTGCAAAGTAATAATGAGACTATAGGACATATCTTTGGAACACATACCCAGCATTCTGAAGATGATGAAAATCCGACAGAGCAGGAGTTGTTAGCAAGGAAAGCTCAAATTGATTTAATTAAGTCGCATATGGACAAAATTAAAGATAAAGCTCCGATTGTTCTGACCGGTGATTTGAATATGAACATGAAAGAATTTGATAGGACCCTCTCTTCTGATTTTATTAGAAATGCCCCTAACCATATTACAGCAACCGATGGACTTAAGCATTATATTTGGGACAAGGATTCGGATTATAAAAAATATATATTTTTTAATGATTATACCCTTCTTTATAAAGGCAATGAAGGCCATAGGGCTTTTAATATCAATACAGCTTTAATAGAAACATTTGATCTGGACCATCCTGAAAAGGCTTTGACAGATCATTATGGATTATATTCAGAACTATCTCAAAAAAATATTGCGGGAAGAGTTTTAGGAACATTTATCGGATAGGAGTAAATTTTGTTTAATTTTAAAAAGAGTTTCTTTTTAGCCATCTTTTCATTTTTTTCTTTTTTCTCTTATGCCTCCAATTGGGACTGGGAGAGTATAGATGTTGACAAGACACATTTTCCTGAAAACTTTTTATGGGGAACTTCTACCGCTGAATATCAGAATTCGGGTGCTGAAATATGTTCAAATAATAATTGGGCGAGATGGGAAGAAGCTTTAGACAAAAATGGCAATCCTAGAATTAAAAAAGGACAGCATTCTAACAATTCATGCGATCATTTTAATAGATATAGAGAAGATATTAAATTAATGAAAGAACTTGGCGTAAATGCTTACAGGTTTTCAGTTGAATGGAGCATGATTGAGCCTCAAGAAGGTGTTTTTGATGAAAAGGTAATTAAACATTATCAAGATCTTTTAGATGAGTTAAACAGCCAGAATATTACTCCTATGGTCACCCTTCACCATTTTACTATTCCTAAATGGTTTGAGGATAAAGGCGGATTTGAAAAAGAAGAAAATATTGAATATTTCGTTAGATTCTCAGAAGAGGTTTTTTATAGTCTATCTTCAAGAGCTCAAATCTGGTGTACCATAAATGAGCCGGCCGTCTATTCTTTCTGCGGTTATGTATATGGAACATTCCCACCGGGTGTTACAAATATTGATTTGGCGGGAAGGGTTTTACAAAACCTTATGAAGGCCCATGTCGCTGTATATAATGCATTGAAAAATATGCCAAATGGTAAAGAGGCAAAGATAGGTCTTGTTCACAATTTATTAAAATTTGAAGCTTTTAACAAACATAATCCTGTTGAAGCAATATCTGCTCATTATGTCTCAAATATTACTACTAATGCAGTAATGAACTTTTTAGAAAAAGGAGAATATAAATTTTATGTTCCTTTCACAGCAAATGTCTCTTTTGAAGATAAAGAAATATTAAGTTCTTTAGATTTTATTGGACTTAATTATTATTCCCACCCTCTTTTAAAAATGAATTTCAGCCTTTCAGAACCTCTTGTTTCATCTTGTCATGAAGAAGAAATAATGGCAGATGTCCCTTATAGGTTATATCCTCAGGGGATATATGAAGCAGTTAAGGAATGTTCAAAATTAAATGTTCCTATCTACATTACTGAAAATGGAATTGCCGATAAAAATGATGATCGAAGAAAAGAATATATTAAACGTTACTTATTTGCTTTATCACAAGCTATAGAAGATGGTTATGATGTCAGAGGATATTTCTATTGGACCTTGATGGACAATTTTGAGTGGGATGAGGGAACTCTTATTAAATTTGGACTATATTCAGTAGATCCATTAACTAAAGAGAGAAAGTTAAAGGATGGAGCTCATTCATATATTGATATTATCGACAGATGGAAAGAAGAGCATCAGCCTAAATATGCCTATTCAGATAATTTAAATTCTTCAAAAGAAAAAGAAGTTAAAAAAGTAAAACCGAAATTTATTTTAGGGATACCGCCTAAAATAAAGTTCTAATCTTCATTTTTCTTTTTTTCATAGGTTATTGGCCCATTTTTATATCCAACGTCATTCAGCCACCATTTTGGATAGCCGGTAGGCTGAGCCATTTTAGGCTTATTGATATAACCATTGTTGAATTTTTCCATTAGATAATGGGCTAAACCCCACCATTTTTTTAATATGAAATCAGCATTATCAGTGCAATAGGATGTTAAGTATTCTTTAGCTTTTTGTTTGTCTGTTTTATATAAGCTCAAAGCTTCTTTTTCTATTTCATTTTGTTTTGAGATTTGGCTGTTTTCCAAAGATAGTTGCATTTGCTGTACATCTTTTAGAGCATAATTGTACATCGCTGAAACCCAGTTAGAGACAATATTATAGCCCCACCAAGCAAATTTATTATCATATTCTATGGGCGAGCCATATTGATAAGCTTTAGGAAGGGTATTTATACCTGCATAGAAGGGGATAAAACAGGAAAGATAGGGATCATCAAGCGCAATCCAGGAAATGCCGCCTATCTCATCAGGAAGCCAGCTTCTTAATTTTGTTATGTAGGTATATCCTGTGTAATAGATTGAAATGGATCTTTCCCAAGCTCCTTCAAGAGGATCTTTTCTTTTATTTGGATAGTCGCATCTGTCATATGAGCCAATAAAGCGGTTAGGACAATCATATGGCCCTGCAGCAAGACCTTTTGTTAAATCAAATTCTGTCCCTTCATAATGATCGCGGTAGATTCTTATTACATCAGGAAGATCAACTTTTTTTTGTGGCTTTATTGAAAAAGGATAATAGGTTGTATAGGCATTATCAACCCATGGGCTTAAATTCAAAGATGGATTGAATAGGCTAAAAGCCCTCCAAACTCTTCGAAGAGTATAATAGGGATGGTCAAATTCACCGGGGCATACTGCTTTAAGCCAGTTCAAGTTGTTTTTTTCATCAAGCCATTTATATTTTTTTGCAAGCGAGAAGAGATTGGAAGAATAGAGCATGTCAGGATCATTTTGCAAAACATCTTGTATCCTAAATTGATTGGCAGCAACAAAAATTTCTCCGTCGGGTATTTTTTTAGCAACCCATATAGCACTAGTCCCTTCGGGGTCGCAGGATATCTCAAAAACCCAGCCTTCATTTTTATCGGCAAAAAGAAGGGTTTCTCCCCATCCGTAATATCCATTTTTTTCTGCTAGAGCGCCGATCAGTATTATTGCTTCTTTTGCCGAGGAGCATCTTTCAAGGGCAATTCTTGACATATCTTCTATGGCGATTCTTCTTTTATCTTTATCGGCTTCGAAATAAAAATATGTTGAATTTGTGCATTCACCTATAGCCAGCTGTTTTTCATTCATAATGCTATAGTTTCCTTCTATATAGGCATATGTATGTTCAACCTGGTCGATATATCCCAAGGGTTTTGTAGCAGGATAATTTGAGAGATCATAGGCAGTGCTCAAAGATGTTCCAACATATCGGGGATAGTTCGAAGTATCAAATTTATAGAGGGGCCTTTTTGCATTTTTGGGATAATCTTTTGCAGGAACATAGACAAGCCTTTGATCTCCGAACTCATCATCATCGGTATGAGCTACAATTACAGAACCATCTTTTGTAGCTCCTTTGGTTATTAGCATTGTTGTACAAGAAAAAAGAGAAAAAGTAATGAACTGAAAAACCAAAACAAAAGATATTAGGTATCCCATAATTTTATCCTTAATAATTAAGTCTTAAAAAAGCTGTTAATCCCTGCATTTGTAATAAAGCCATAACAGGTCTGGATTGAGGAGTGGAAATATTGCTTGTAGAGTCTGAATATTGTGTTCGATTGATCTGCTGCACATTGAACCAGATGTTGGTCTCATAAGATAGTAATAGTTTTAAGCCCCAATTTTTAAAGTTTTTTTCCCATGATGGCCCCATTTGAAAATCAATATTTGTTGCAAGGCGAAACTCATCAAGGTGAGAATCTTCATATTGGGTAATTACATTACCATTTCCTTCAGTAAAGACTCTCATTCTATTATCATAATTCCCCCAAAGCTCAGAGATAGTTCCTTTAGAAGACCAGTTGAAACCATGTCCTAAAATCCAGTCAACATTTAAACCCAATTTTATTCCGCCGCCCTTGAAGTTCCATTTCGGTTTGACTTGGCATTGTGTAGTAGTGTTGTTATTATAAACAACAGCCCATCGCTGCTTCATCCAGACCATGGTCATTCCATTTATGAAGTTCATTTTTGTTCTAGGGGAGGAATAAAAAAGCTTTTGTAAAAGAAGATCTCCAAAATGGCAGCGTAAAGAAATCTGGCTGGTTGCTTTTTGCAGGTTTGCAATCTGTTGAGGAAATGTTGCCTGAATAGTATGGTTTTCAGCTCTATTATATTCTCTCGTTCCATCTGCTGAAAAATATCCATATTGGCCTTTTATATCCCATTTATCTTCTCCAACTCTTCCTGTCATGCTGACGCGAAAGCCTGCATCCCAATCATATCTGGCTCTGATATAATCTCCGCCGGCTCCATGATTTTCACCGATGGTAATAGCGTTTTCTGTCATGAAATCAAGACCTGACTCTTCAATTTTCCAATATAGAATATCTCCCTCTATAAATATTAACGGGTTATTTTTTTGATTAATCTTTTGATCTGAAATATCAGCAAACATTAGAACCGGAATAACATTAACAATCAGCAAAATTAACTTTTTCATAAGTTTCCTAAAATAAAACAATTCAAATTTTATTTAATATTAGTTTAGATTTGTTTGCAATGACTTGAATATTAATAGTTGACATTTTTTGGTATATATAAGACCTTTTTTTAAAAAAATAGTGATTAAATGGAAAAAACAATTGGTTTAAAAGAAAAAATAAAAAATTCTCCTTATGAGATTTTCATCTTTGCTTTTTTACTAGGGATAATGCCACCTTTTGTACATATGTTTGCAAGAGTTTTGAAAAAAACTTTTTTTGCATCTCTTGCAGCAAATGTTCATACAATTGATCTGCTATTAATAGTAGTTTTGGGATTTATTGTTTTTTCTAAAGAGATTAGAAAAAGATATTTTTCAAATTTAGCTCCGATCCTATTATTTTCTTTTCTCATTATAGCAAGATCTTCCCAATTGTTTTCCGGAGGTAAAGATGCTTATAAGGCAGCTTATGAGCTATTTAAGTTTGCTTTGGTCAGCTCTTGTTTTTTTATTTTTTTCAGTAAATTTGCTGTAGAGAAGAAAAAAGAGATAATCAAGATTTTCTTTATAATTGTTCTATCCATTGCTTTTTTTGAAGCTGTTATTGCTATTTCACAATATTTTTTGCAAAGACCTCTAGGATTACATTTTTTAGGCGAGCCATACTTTGGAATAGATTTAAAAGGGTCAGCTTTAATTCCTGTAGAAGGAGGAAAAAGATGGTTCTTTGACAAATCTTCAGATTT
>CAYNVX010000089.1:0-1622 GCA_964400755.1 uncultured bacterium
TTCCGTTAAATGTTTTTTACTCTCTTTTTTCAATCCTATTGCAACAACGGGAAGGATCTTTTTTAATCTTTGCCGGATTCCTTTTGATATAACATATACTACTTATGTGACTTTAAAAGAGATTAAGGGAGATTTACTTTCTTTAAAAATTAGAGCTGTTTTTAATAAGATTTTTCAATCTGCCAAAACACTTTTAAAAGATCTTGCTGAAGATGTTTCAAATATAGTTAAAGCACCATTTTTTGGTTTGGCTTTTGAATTTTTTGTAGTAATAGGAATTGTTTTGCCGTTAGATGCTAGGCGCTTTGCGGGAAAAATTGAAAGAAAATGGAATCATGATATTAAGCCGACTTATCAAAATACTTTTAATTCATATGTCGATCTTTTAGATGTTTTTAAAGAGAGAATAGAGCCATTTGTTTTTTATGAAGCGGTTTGTTTTCAATCCCTTGGAAAACTTTCAGATAGAAGCATCTTAGAGATTAATGGGATTCGGACCTAAGCTCTTTTATTGCTTTAACTTCCAATTGTGATTCAGCAATAACTATTCTTTCACCTTCTACTTCAATTAAATAGAGCATAGTCTTTGGGCTTATGCTCCTTTTTTCCAAAACCTGAATTATTTTATTGCTGTTGGCTTGATGGACTTTTGTGCGTATGAGTCTTTTAAAAAGCCAGAAAGTAATAATTATCAATGCAATTAGACCGATCAAGGTAAAGAGCATTTTTATAAATGTGGATTTATATTCAGGTTCAGGAAGATCTATAAAGCTGTTATCTTCAATATCATTTTGTTGGGAAATAGTTTCGGTTTCGTTATGTACATAAACTGTTTTTTCTTTTGCTATTAGAGAGGAGTTTGATAGAAAGATCATTGAAAAGAGAGAAAATATAAACAGCAGTTTTTTCATAAAAGACCTAATTTCTTAATTATTAATGTAAGAATAAACAATGAATTGCTTTTAATGAAATAAAAAAGCCTTCAAAATTTTTTGAAGGCTTAATAATTAATTAATTGGACTGGTTAATCCAAGTCATGAAACGGTTTAGAGCAAAATGCACTCCGATAAATAAAGCAGGCCTTACATCTCTTAAAGCAACTGATATAGCTAAGGATGTTCCAGCTAGAATTTTTTCTTCTTTGCTTACTTGCTTTATAGGGTTTTTAGGTGAGTGAAGAATGATATAGTTATGAGCTTTATTTAAATATTGTTTCCATTGAGGAAGAGGAGGAAGAACTATTTCATTCTTTTTCTTTTTGCAGCAGCATAAAGATAAAGATATATTGCGTATCAGATCAAAAACTAAAGCTAATGGAACAGTAATAATGCAAAGAGCCAGCTTTGTAATTTTTTTACAAAGGTTGGTTTCTTTAAATGGATTGGCTTTATTGAGTAAAGGCCAATTACTTTTTGTTGTGCTTATAACGTTAACTGCAGAAGAAGCCATAATATTTTTCCCTTGTAATTTTTTTGAAAAATTGTAAAAACCTATGCATTTAAGCATAGGTTTTTACTTAAATAACTAATTAATCAAAACATTTGTGGTATTGGAGCTGTTTGTTCATTTTTTTGTTTCGGTGTTGTATTGCCCCATTTGATTCTACCTTATGACCAAAAGTT
>CAYNVX010000089.1:1632-6681 GCA_964400755.1 uncultured bacterium
TTAAGGTCTTTAACAGTAACTCCTTTATACCATATAGCAGTTCCTGCTACAGCAAGGGAGCTTGTAAAGATTATTGCTTTTTTATGATTTGATACAAAAGATTTTGTATTTTCCCAAGCTTTTTTTAATAAGCCTTTTTTTGGTGCAAGAGCAACCGGTTTTTCTTTATGCCAGCAGCATTTAACATTTGATAATTTTTTTACCATGTCAGCTACTGCTGCAACAATAATAGTAAACGGAAAAGATACAAATTTTACCACTTTTAACCAGGTTGGATCTTCTTTTTTAATCATTATTTTATCAACGTATGGCCAGCTAACTGGTTTTGGTTGAATTGCAGATGTTTTACTCATATTTACCTCATAGGTTTTATATTGTCATAAAAATATTGAAAGGGATTTTGATACTGTATTTGAGGGATTTAATACAAGTAATTTTTTAAATAAGTTTAAATATTTTTTATATCTTTTGTTAAAATCCTATTTAAGCAAAGCCTGGCTGTCAACGGCAAGTCCCATAGCATGCATACCATTATCCACAAAAATAATATCTCCGGTTATCGCTGATGCGAGGGGGGATAGTAAAAATGCGGCTGTATTGGCAACTTCCATCGGGTCTAGTTCTTTAACAAGAGGGGCATTGGCTTTTGAATAGGCTATAGAGGCATCAATTATTCCGATAGCGCGGGCAGCCCTGCTTCTGAGCGGACCTGCGGAAATTGCATTTAGCCGGATATTCCATTTGCGGCCAGCTTCAAATGCTAAAGTTCTAATATCGCTCTCCAAGGCTGCCTTGGCAGAGCTCATTCCTCCGCCATAGCCGGGCACAGCTCGGGTTGAGGCTATATAGGTCAATGATAGTACCGATCCTGCTTGATTCATGATCGGGCCGAAATGAGATACTAAGCTTATGAATGAATAGGAAGAGGCGCTTAAAGCTGCAAGATATCCTCTTCGTGATGTATCTAACAAGGATTTAGTAACTTCCGGGGAATTTGCCAGTGAATGAACAAGGATATCGATTTTTCCGAAGTCTTTTTCTATTTGCTTTGCCACTTCGGAAATCGTATATCCCGACATGTTGCAATAGCGTTTATTTTGTTTAAGCTCTTCGGGAACATCTTCAGGTGTGTCAAAAGAAGCATCAATAGGATAGATTTTAGCATATTCCATTAAAGAGCCATCTGAGAGCTTTCTTGATTCGTCGAACTTTTTATTTTTCCAGGAGGTTGTAAATATGTTAACTATAGGTGTCCATGTGCCTATTATTATTTCGGCGCCGGCTTCAGCAAGCGATTTAGCGATAGCCCAGCCGAATCCTTGATCGTCGCCAATGCCTGCAATAAAAGCTTTTTTACCTTTCAAATTAATATTTAACATGTTAACTCCGCTTTAATTTGTAAAGGTAATATATCAGAACTTTATCTTAATCTCAAGTAAGGATAGATAAGATAATAAAAATTATTTTTTTAACTTTTGTCTTTTCCAACCTTCAGCTGTAAGCAGTTTAGATGAAACTGTTTGAATAAATGAAGGTTCTGGTTTTTCTATTGGCTTTTTTACTGTTTTTACAGTTTTAGGCTCTTCTTTTTTCTTTTTTCTAATTAATCTTCTAAACATTTTTTTCCTCCCGCCCCATGTATGTAGTTTATATGCTATTTAGAGGGGTTGTCAATTAAATTTTCTTGCAATTGTTCTATATTTTTTTTACATTTTATTAATGTTAAAAATAAGAGAGTTATGAAGTACAACAATATTAATTTTTTTAAAAAGGACTATTCAAACAAATCTTTTGAAAGGCCATATCTGTTTTTAGTGATCGTTCCGAACGATTATGAGAGGAAAAAGACAATAGAGCATATTACTAAACATCCATCATTAAAGAGCTTTACATTTACCAGGTTTTCGGCTCAGACGACAAAGCTTTCTAGGGCTTTATCGACTTTTCAGAGCCTTTCATTACTTGATGGGGAACCTTTTGTAATATTAGATGATTTAGAGGCTTATAAAAAAGATGAGACCTTATCTTTAGTAAATTTTTTAAAAGATAATGATGCAAATATTATTTTGGCCTGTGCTGAAAAGAACAGTGCAATTTTCAATATTATTGAAAAAAAGGGGATAGTTATTGATCTTTCCCAGGAAAAACCCTGGGAAAAGGAAAAAAGGCTGGCTGAATTTGTTTTAGAAAAGTGCATGGCTGCCAATAAGAGCATATCTTCTGTAAACATTGAAAAGCTTTTAGAGCGTATTGGTCTGGAGATGTCTTCTATTGAGAACGAGGTAGACAAGCTAATAACTTATATTGGAGATAAAAAAAGCATTGAGCTGGAGGACATTAACTCTATTTGTTCTATTTCTTCACAAAGCGCTATATGGAAGCTTTCAGAGGAAATAGTATGGGGAAGGCCCTCTTTTGACAATCTTTCTATAGAACCCTCCTTTTTTCATACTTTGGTCTCTGCCATACGTTTTCAGCTGCAGCTGGGATATAAACTGGCTTCTTTAATAGAGAACGGGGTTTCTCCTTCTGAATATTCCAACTATCTGCCCAGGATGTTCCCTAAGGTTTTGGAGAAGAAAAAGGAGATAGCGAACATTTACGGCTCGAAATATTTTAAAAAAGCATTAGAACATCTTTTTGAGGTTGATCTTCTTTCCAAGAATAATGTAAATTGTTACGCGACACTTTTAGATTTATTTAAAGCAAAACTAACATTAATTATTTCACATGAATAATAAGCATAGCCTGGTACTATTACCAAATTTTTTAGATGAAGAGAAAAAAAATGTTCATCTTCTTCCTCAAAACATACAAGAAACCGTCGCATCCTTAGACGGTCTTATCTGCGAATCCGAAAAAGATGGGAGGGCTTATTTAAGGCAGTTTGTAGCTAGAGATAAATCAAACAGTCTGCCACTTTATTTATTGAACGAGCACACAACCGACAAGGATTTAAAAGAACTTTTAAAAGTGATTAAAATTAAAAAAAGATGGGGTCTTATATCTGATTGCGGCCTGCCCACCCTGGCAGATCCCGGCAGCAGCCTGGTAATGCTAGCCCATCAGAACAATATCCCTGTTGAAGCCTATATGGGCCCTTCATCGATAATATTGGCTTTGATGATGTCAGGTCTTCATTCCCAACAGTTTTCTTTCCATGGCTATATGCCAAAAGAGCATGTCTTCTTTAAAAAGCAGCTGCTTCTTTTAGAAAGGCTTTCTAGAAAAGAAAACATTACCCATATATGGATTGAAGCGCCTTACAGATCACAAAAGCATTTTGACAAGCTGCTTAGGATCTTTAGAGATACAACAACTTTATGTGTAGCTGTAGATCTTACTTTGAAAACGGAGAAAGTAATTACTAAAAAAATAGGCGAGTGGAAAGATACCTTTATCAATCTTGATTCAAAACCTGCTGTTTTCTTAATTAATGCTAGATAATCTCAACAGCTAGACTGTCGTAGAATAAAATGCCTTTTTCAGAAAGGGAGCATATATTGTTTTCAAAGGTTAATAGATCCGAGCTTTTCATATAAGTCAGAGTATTTTCATCTATTTTACCAAATTCATTTTGAAATTTATCCAAATCTAATTTTTCAAACATCCTCAATCTGATAATTAACAGCTCTTTTATATTTTCCGGGTATGCAAGCTCTTCTGAAAAATCAACAGTAGATAAATTATTTGTGATATTATGAATATATGTTCTCAGATTAGAGATGTTTTTATACCGTTTTTTATCGAAATAACTAAAGCTCGACGGCCCGAAGCCTAAATATTGCCTTCCTTCCCAATATCCGCAGTTATGTATAGATCTTTTATTATTCTTACAAAAGGCAGAGATCTCATATTGCTCAAAACCCATCTTTTTTAAACTTGACCTTGCATATTGAAAAAAATTAAGGCTTTCATTTGCATTGGGCATCTCTTTTTCAAGAGTTTCTTTCTCTTTATAAAAAGGAGTATTTTCTTCTATTGTCAGGTTATATAAAGAGATATGGGTGATCGGAAGAGAGCGGACAATTTCTATATCTTTTTGAAAAGATTGAAATGTCTGATTGGGGATATCATACATCAGATCTATAGAAATATTATCTATTCCTGCAAGATAGATCTGATTTATCAAATGAAGGGTTTGTTGGCTGGTATGTTCTCTTTTTAAGGTTTTAAGAAGAGAATCATCAAAAGACTGCGCACCGATGCTTATACGGTTTATCTTAGCTTTTTTTAACCCCTTGATTTTATCCAAATCAATACTATCGGGATTTACTTCCAGGGTTATTTCCGTCTCTTTAAAAATTTTAAAATATTTTAAAATTTCACTAATATCTTCCGGATCTAAAAGAGATGGGGTTCCGCCACCGAAATAGATAGAGAGGATAGTTTTGTCTTTTAATAGATCTAGCTTATTTTCTATCTCTTTTTTTAATGCCTTAATAAATCTCTCTTTTTCATTTTTATTAAAATATATTGAATAAAAATGACAGTAAGGACATTTACTTTTGCAAAAAGGAATATGAAAATATAGGCTTATCTGATTCCTACCAGTTGTCGGCATCAGGATCTTCTAAAATACCTCTTTTCCATCTATTCTTATCAGAAAAGGGATCTTCCTCTTCTTCGACAATGGTAGTTTCTTCATTTGGCACATCTTCCTGAGAAGTAGATGTATCTGCTTCAAAAGTATCCGTTTCGGTATCTAAGCCTAGATCTGTCTCAACGCCTATATCCATATCAGGCATTGTCTGAGGATCGGGATAGGCCTGTCTTGCCGGGCTTTTCTTAGGAGTTACATATTCTTCGATCTCTCCATTTTCTTTCATGAAGCGGAGCCTTTCTTTTTCCTCTTCAATTTTTTCCTTGATAAGCAGCATTTCTTCTTTATGCTTATCAATATCCTTTTTAGGAACCAGTCCTAAACTAAGCCATTGATCTAGATCTTCTAGCTCTGTTTCTAATTTTTTAAGTCTCTCACTTTTTATATTCATCTTGTTTGCCTCGTTTTCTTTGCAGAAAGATATCTAATAGAATCTTTTTTTAAAA
>CAYNVX010000090.1:0-6081 GCA_964400755.1 uncultured bacterium
AGTGGTTTTTATCGGCTCTTCACCATCAGAGACGCCTTCGATTGTAGAATTAGATATAAAGAGTAAAAAATATGAAGTTTTGAAAAAAAGTAAAAAAACAGTAATAGATGAAGGTTATATCTCAATACCTAAATTCATAAAATATCCAACAACTAATAATGAAAATTCCTATGCCTTTTATTATGCACCTAAAAATAAGGATTTTTCAATGCCGGCCAAGCAAAAGCCGCCGTTAATAGTTATTTCTCATGGTGGCCCGACAGCACATACAACATCAAGTCTTAGTCTAGAGGTTCAGTATTGGACTAGCAGAGGTTTTGCTATAGTTGATGTGAACTATGGGGGATCAACCGGTTTTGGCAGAAAATATAGAGAAAAGCTTTATAAAAATTGGGGTGTAGTTGATGTTGATGACTGTACAAATGCAGCTCTTTATTTAGTAAAAGAGGGGTTGGCAGATAAGGATAGGCTGATTATCAAAGGCGGCAGTGCTGGTGGATATACAACACTTTGTGCTTTGACATTTAAGGATGTTTTCAAAGCAGGAGCTAGTTATTTTGGTCTAAGCGACCTTGAAATTTTTGAAAGGCAGACCCATAAGTTTGAAGCAAAATATGATCAGAACTTAGTCGGTAAATATCCTGAAGAGATAGAGCTCTTCCGTCAAAGGTCTCCTATTAATTATTTAGATAGAATTTCTTGTCCGGTAATTTTCCTTCAGGGAGATGAAGATAAGATAGTCCCTCCAAATCAATCTGAGCTGATGTTCGAGGCTTTAAAAAAGAAAAAGATACCTACAGCCTATTTACTCTTTGAAAAAGAGCAGCATGGTTTTAGAGATGCAAAAAATATAAAAAGAGCAATTGAATCGGAATTATACTTTTATTCAAAAGTGTTTGGCTTTGAATTAGCAGATAAAGTAGAACCAATTAAAATTGAAAATTCGGAAAACTTATGAAAAAACTACTTTTTTTACCTTTGCTTTTAGTTTTATTAAGTTCATTTGCTTCTTTTGAATATATTGTTAAAGTTGAGGATAAAAAAGAGTTTTTTGAAATCGATATAAAAACCTTCGAAAAGAAAAATTCCATATGTTCATTGATAATTGACAATATGGAAATTGTTCCTTCTCAAGGTGAAAGAGAAGGCTTTTTAGTTTTTGATGTTATTGCAGATCCAAATGGAAAATGTCTGATGGCTTTTGGTCATCATAGAGGCAAGTTTGTTTTTAAAAAATATGAGGAGATTCCTTTAGGTCTCTATCATCTTATTATTAATAGCCAAGACTATGGTTTTTTAAATATTACTCAAGAAGAAACCCATATTAGTAGATAAAGATGTTTGAAGATCTATCAGTTAGAAAAGTAATTCATGTCTTTACCTCTGGAATGATGACCCAGATCTATAATAGTCCGGTTCTTAAAGAAGAAAAAATTATGAAGCTGGCCCTGACTTCATTTTTTTTATGGAATGGCTATAGAATTGAAGATGACTATATTTCAAGAAGTCTATGTGTCTCTACTCTTGCAGGGGTATTGATAGCAAAAACAACAACCATCTTTCAAAATTCTCTTATTATTCTTTTAGGCATGGTATTAGGATCTATAACTTATGATAACTTTAGAAAAAGTTTTTTTTATAGAATACGGATTATTATCATATCTTTGCCTGATACTTATTGGAACTCTGTTTGTGTCAGAAGAGGATGTCCTAAACTTCCTTCAAGAACATCCTGATAGAATTTCTTTCTGTTAGAATGTTAGCTGGTTTTTTGATATAATATTTTCAAATAAAATTTGAATATATGAAGAACTTTAAATTTGAAATAATCCATAAATCTAAAAAGTCAAATGCCCGTGTCGGTAAAATTTATACTCCTCATGGAGAGATAGATACACCGGGATTTGTTGCGGTCGGCACTAATGGGACTATTAAAGCTCTTTCCAATGATATGGTTACAAATATTGGCCTGCAGCTGATGTTTTGCAATACCTATCATTTACTTCTGCAGCCCGGATCTGCAGTTATAAAAAATGCGGGTGGGGTTCATTCTTTTATAAACCGTAAGATGCCAATTATTACAGACTCTGGAGGCTTTCAGGTCTTTTCTTTGGCTTATGGCGGAGTTGCAAGTGAATTAAAAAGCAAAGGGACTAAAAAAACTGATGGATCGGTTTTAAAAATAACAGAAGATGGTGTTGTTTTTAGATCATATAGAGATGGAGCTAAAATTATTCTAACGCCGGAGAGTTCTGTTCAAGCTCAAAAAGATATAGGGGCTGACATAATAATACCTTTTGATGAGCTCCCTCCGTATCATATGAAAGAAATAGATTTAAAAAAGTCATTAGAGAGAACTCATCGTTGGGAAAAAAGATCTTTGGACACACATCTCAAAAATAGAAATAATCAAGCCATGTATGCTGTAATTCATGGGGGGATAAACAAGGATTTTAGAATAGAGAGCTGTAAATATTTAACTTCTTTGGATTTTGACGGTTTTGCAATAGGCGGAAGCGTAGGTAAGAACAAAGCAGAAATGTTAGAAATGCTCAAAACGACAATGGAACATCTTCCTAAATCCCATCCCAATCATCTTTTAGGGATAGGAGATATTTCCTCTATTAAAGATTCAATACCTCTTGGAATAGATACCTTTGACAGTTCTTATCCTACCAAAGCAGCTCGTCATAGTTTGGCATTAACAAAAAATGGCGGATTAAAGCTAACTAAAGCTGAAAACATTAATAATTTTGGGCCTATAGAACCGGGCTGCAGCTGTTTTACCTGCCAAAATTATTCTCTTTCTTATCTGCATCATCTCTTCAAAGCAAAAGAGCTGACAGCTCTTTCTTTAGCCTCAATTCATAACCTTCATTTTATGGTGGAATATATGAAAGATGTAAGAGATAAAATATTGAAAGATGAGATATAGAACTGCATTTTATCAGCAGGAACAGGTTGAATTTCCAAATCTATAAGCTGTATAGGCAATCATTGGCATTGTTATAGTCATGAGAAAAGCACATGTAAGAAGTATTTTTTTAATTTCTTTGTCACATATTATTGCTATATGAACTAAGTCTGTTAAATGTCTTTCTTTAAGACGTTCTATTTGTTCTGTGTCTTTTCCTGTTATTTTTTTACTTTTTAGTTTTTAACTTTCTCAATCAGATGTTTAGTTTCTTGTGTAAAAGAGATATGCCGACAAGCCAGCTAAAGAAAGTGTGGTTATTTTTAATAAAATGTTTTCTGCAGTTAAGCTGCTTATGCGGCCTCTTAATGAAATATTTTCATCTTTTAATCTTTCATTTTTATCAACTAAATAGTTATGGGCCATTCGGGCGACATCATGTCCGGATATGTCATATCCTGTTATTCCTTTATAGCACTTGCCAAATAAGTCATATCCACATTCAAAAGTAACGTTAATTACATCTCTAATATCTGCTAATCTCATATTTTTTCCTTTCTATTATTTTTTATTTTGTTAAAAAAAGACAAATAGTCCGCTAACAATTAATAAAGCAGAAACGGCAGCACAAGTAATCCTTTGTATGAGCATATATTTTTTTTCGGGATCTTCAAATGCATCTTTTGCTGCTTCAGCTTCTAATTGATTAGCATATGCTTGTTCTGATGTTTCACCTATTATGGCTATTCTTTTTTCTTCCGGCGTTGCATCCCAAAATAGTCTTAATTTAATTCCTGACATTGGTCTCCTTCCTTTTCTTTTAATTATAAAAAGATGTAATAATTATAATAACATTTTTAATAATTAAAATTAAGTATAATAATTAATCAATATATAATTAATTTTCATATAAAGTTATAAATATTTAAAGATTAGAGGTTTATGTTGTCTTTAAATATCATTAAACCGTAGATCGAATAACATAATTCTCCTAAAGCTTAAAAAGCGCCTTATACCTCTGTCCTGAAGAACAGGGTTTTACTGCGTCATGGATAAAAAATCATACCGCCCTAATCTTAAAGGCATGAATCTGCGCTCAACAACGCTATAAATAATTATAAATATTGACATAAGAAGCCCCATTCTTCAAAATTAATAAGCTTATTGTTAATAAAGAGCTTTTTATGAAAAAAATTTGTTTATTATTTTTTTTAGCGTCTATTCATCTATATGGAGAAATACTTAATCTGGACGATTGTATAAATGAAGCTAAAACTAATAATAAAAAAGTAGAAGTATCACGTTCTCAAATTCTTTTTGCAAAAGCGGTAAAAAGACAAAGTTTATCACCTCTTTTGCCCCATTTTGATGTCGATGGGAGATATGAGTTTAAAAACAAGGGTCGTGACTATAGTATTTTTACACAATATGGCAGTGCATTTTCTAGTAAAACCGTTGGAGTGAATGCTCAAATGCTCCTTTTTGATTTTTTCTCTACATGGAATATTTATCAGTCTTGTAAATCTGAGATGGTTGTAGCTCAAAAAAATCTTGACAAACAATTGGTCTCATTAGAGGAAGAGGTAAAAATTGCTTATTTTAAGGTTTTGGAAAATGAAAGCTTCGCCAGAGTAATAGAGGATTCAAAAAATAGGCTTGAAAAACAGATGAATTCTGTACAAGGCTCTTTTCATCAGGGGATAGCATCTAAACAGGATATTTTGGCGGTCAAGATGCAGTTAATTGAACAGAAAAAAAACTTACTCCAGGCCAATAGTGAAATATTTCAATCAAAAATATTTTTGAATTATCTTTTGGGCAGAGAGCCTTTATCTTCACTGAAGCTGGTGGATCTTTCAATCTATAACTATCCTAAACATAGGACTGACGATCTGATGAAATGGGCACTGGAAAATCGATCCGACTTACAGGCCTTAAAAGAAAAGATCAATGCTCTGAACTATTTACTTAAAAGTGCCCGTGAAGCATATGCCCCCCATTTTTTTGCTTTTGGTGGATATCAGTTTTTGGAAGATGCTCCTCCTGCGCCCTCTTCCTCCAAAATAACCGATAAGAATTGGATTTCAGGAGGGATAGGGATGAAATTTTCTTTATATGATGGCGGAAAAAACAACACGGAAATTAGAAAAATAAAAGCACAGATCACACAGGCTAAAGCAGAACTGGATGATTTGGAAAAAAGAGTTTTGATGGAAGTTAATCAAAAATATTTAAAATGTAATGAGATCTTGGAAAATATCTCTATCGATGACGAATCCGTTAAGACTGCTGAAGAAAAATTTAATTTTATAGCTGAAAGGTATAGTCAGGGGATGGACTCTGTTGACAGCCTTTTAAAAGCTGAGCAGGCATTGATCAATGCTAATATGAATAAAAATCAGACTATCTATTTGTATCATATAAGCCATGCTAATCTAATGGCTGTTACAGAAGGAATTTAATTTATATTACATATTTTGCCGTCGCTAAGATGGATTTGTTGTTTTGCCATATTAGCAAAGTCATGATCATGTGTAACTATTATAACAGTAGCATTCATCTCTTCATTTGCTTTTAATAGCATTTTCATCACAAGCTCTCCATTTATAGAATCTAAAGATCCCGTCGGTTCATCTGCGAAAATATATTTTGGCTGCATTATCATGGCCCTGGCTATTGCAACTCTTTGCGCTTCTCCTCCGGATAATTGTCTGGGGAAACGGTTTATTTTTTCTTTAAGTCCCAGTTCTTCCAATAAATATAGGGCAAAATCTTTCTTATCTTTTTTTAAATTTAACTTTGCTGCAGGGAGCAATACGTTTTCCAGAGCGCTCAATTCTGCTATTAAATAATGGAATTGAAAGACAAATCCTGCTTTTTTATTGCGAAAATCACAAATTTCTTCTTTTGTCATCTTCTGGATTTCTTTTCCGTCTAATTCAATTTGACCGGAAGAAGGATTGTCTAAGGTACTTAGAAGATATAATAAAGAGCTTTTGCCGGAACCGGACCTCCCTGTAAAAGATATAAGGTCTTTTTCATGAATCTCAAGGTTGATATCGCTAAGGATCTTTGTCATGGGGTTTTGAATTATCTTATTTACACTTATTGCCTTGATGCCCATCATTCAGCTCCTGAGCGAATAATTTCTATAGGAGTCATTTTTT
>CAYNVX010000090.1:6091-6678 GCA_964400755.1 uncultured bacterium
TTTTGCAAAACGGGCAGGAAATAGACTTGAAACAGCAGCAGAAATAATACCTATAAGTGCTGCATTAATATATATGCCAACATTAAAAGAAATGGGGAAAATGTTTGATGGTAAAAATTCGTTGATTACCAATAGGCCTGTAAATCCAACTATAATTCCTAGTAAAGAGCCTAAAATCCCGAGTATAATTCCCTGAGAAAAGAAAAGCATCATAATGCTGCGAGAGCTATAACCAATAGATTGAAGGATAACTATATCTTTTCTTTTTTGCATAACCATCATATTTAAAACATTGTAGATGCCGAAGCCTGCTATGAGCATAACGACAGCCGTAGTTGCATATCGTATAGTATCATTAATTAAAGTCATTTTAAATACTTCTTCAAACATTTGGTCCCAGCTTTTTATTTTTTCTTCGCCAAATTTAACCCAGGAAGAGGCAATTTCATTCGCTTGAGAAAAGTCTTTTAATTTTATGACAATTTCATTGATCTGATTAGGACTTTTTGCGGATTCCTGTATATTATCCAATAATCCATAAGCTTCAAAGTTCCACATATTTTTGGGTTTTTTAAGAATGGCCACAA
>CAYNVX010000091.1:0-6666 GCA_964400755.1 uncultured bacterium
CCTTTAATTTCAATAGGGGATTGAAGAGCGACATTAAAGTCTAGGTGAATAGGGTAAATAGCAGGCTCTAAGGGCTGCATCAGATCTTTTTTGTTATTATCATAAATATATGTTTCATATAGCTTGGGTATGTTAAGAGGTAATTTTTTTGGTATGGTAACAATCGATTTAACAATATTTACATCGCCAAAAGCTTTAGAAGATTTTGAGGTGCCCTTAAATTCTAAATGAGAATCGACATTTGCATTAAGAATATCAGACTGCACAAAGGTTAAATTATTAGTATCGATCATGAAATGAAAAGGATAAGCTTTTTTAGAGCTAAGCTCTATATTGCCGGATGCTCGAAAGCTGCCGAGCTGAAGATCATTTCCTGTTAAGCTTTCCAGATCAATTTTCTGTTCATCAAAAGAAAGCGCGCCATCGATATTTTCTAAGTAGGTCCCGGTATAGTAGTTTTCATAAATTCCATCTTTAAAAGTGCAGGATCCTTCTAAGTGAGGATTTAATAATGTTTTGGAGATTGTTAAATGACATTTTAAATCTCCTTCTAGTCTTTGCGGGCCGATATTAATAAAATCTAAGATGTCTTCTACACGGCCATTAAAAGTAATATCGGAAGAGATGTTTTTATGAGGATTTATTCTTATGCTGAAGGGAATAAAGTCCATTAAAATGGGCACATTGGCCTCTAAGGATAATATTGGTTGGTTTTTAAGTTGGAGGTCTGATTTTATTTGGAAGAAATCTTCTTTTAAAACCGCATTGAATTTTCCTGAGGCGTTAATAGGTTTTTCATCGCCAAGTGCTTTTATTTGTAAGTCCTCCAATATCATGTCGACATGGCTTTTTAATGAGGCTTTTTTCTCTAAAGCGGCGTCAAGAGATACAAAGCCTTTTATATCTAGATCCAAGGGATTAAGTGATAAAAATTCTAAGGGGAAATGTGTTAAGAGCAGTTTAATATCAGCGCTATCTTTTGTTAGGCTGATATTGGTTTGAAGACTTGACTCTGCCATGTTGATGTGAAGGTTGGAAAGCATAAATTCTTTCGGAGAAAATTCTAATTTTACAGGATTTTCTAAAATGAAAGGGTTTTTAAAAAAACTGCCGCTGATATCCTGAATATTGAAAGAGAACTCTTTATCTTTATATTTCCAAAATCCGAAAGAGTCAAATTCAACGGGATCTTTCCAATTGCCGCGAGCTGTAATTTTAAAAGGCCAGTTTTCGCTCTCTGTAGAAGTGTCGATTGAAATGGTATTAAGCTCCAGCTCATGCAGTCTGGAGTTTTTTATATCAATTTTTAAAGTTGCAGTAAGATTGTCAAAAGGCTCTTCTAGAAGAATATTAGCATGGATGTTTTCTCCCATATAGTTATCAAAATGAAAGTCATGGAAGTTGCCGTCTATATCTACCATTTGCTTTTGATCTTCTTCAGATAAAAATATTTTGGTATTAACATCTATCTGTCCGTTGGATGATAAAGAGGGGAAAAAGACCTTCAGTTGGCTTAGGTCGTCAAAATGGATATGGCCGTTTCCAACGATATTATTTTTTGAAATATATTTAAGATTAAAAAGTCCATTGGAAGAAGGTGCTTTTAAAATCAAATTATCAAGTTCAAAAAAGTTTTCTATTGAATAAATAAAATTACTATTAAGGGATAGAGGCTGGTTTAGGGTATAAGCTGAAGAAAATATGTTGCCCTGTATAACATAGTCCTTAATTGATGCGACCATTGTGCCGTTAAAATCGACTACATGATATTTGTCGATAAAAAAATCAGCTATTTTGAAATTTGAGTTGATATTGTTTTTTGAGATGTCGATATTATTTTCTAATTTTCCCTGCAGGGTAACCGGTGATATTTTATTGAATAAAGAAAGTTCATCTATATAAATTGATAGATGGGCCTGATTTATAGAATAATTTCTATTGAAAAGGGCCTTGCCTGAAATTTCATAGAGATCATTATAAAGATAAAGGTCTTTTAAATTTATCGATAGATCGTCAAGTGTATAAAATTCTGAAGTTAGATTGGTTTTTCTATTGAAGAAAAAATTTAAATTTTCACTCAATTTTGTCTTTATATCAAAAATAGATGCATCAATTTTTCCAGTAAGCTTGGGTAGGTTGGTTTGTTTAGTATTAAACAATAGTGCTATATAGGTGTCTAAATGGCCTTTTGTTTCCATTTCTACTAAAAAGGAAAGATCATAATTTAGATTTACAAAAGGATGAAGGGCATTTGTTGTATCGGAAATAAGTTTAAAATTAGTTGTCACTTCTTTATTGGCTTTATATGCTCTTGATGAAATGTTAAGATGAGCATTAGGATAATCTTTCCTGCTAAGCTTTAGATCAAATGCAATTTTTTTTCCGTATTTTTTTACCTTAATTTCACCTTTGACATCCAAAGGGATAACACTATTTAAAATGGGAAGAGTAAGGTTATTTAGCTTGATAGATCTAAATGTAATGTTGATCGGCGGGGATATCCACGGCGTTTCACTTGGAGCTGAAATTTTTACAGGAGCCGAAATAATTTTAGACAGCTTGATATTGCTGGCCGTCATAGAGCGGAAGTCAAGATTTTTAAATAACAAGGATATAAAGGCTATTCTAAATTTTACATGTTCGATTGTGATGATATTTGTATCGGTAATTATTTCTGCATCCAAAAGCTTGCACTGAAAGGGAAGAACGCCTCCGATTTCTTTATAAGAGAGATCTAAGCCATTTTCTTTGGCAATATATTTTAAGATTTCTCCTGCTTTGTTTTTACCATATTGAGTTTGAGTAATAATTAAAGAAGAAGAGATTATAACAAAGAAAAAGAGTATGAACCATACTGTTAAATGGTAAAAAAAATGGTGTCTTTTTATTTTTTTTAAATGTTTCATATTAGAATGTTTGTCCTACGCTTGCATAAATTCTAAATGCAGGGTCGATGCTATTGCGCCTGTCAAGAGGGAAGCCTACATCAAGGCGAAGCGGCCCAAAAATTGTAAAATATCTAACTCCAAGTCCTACGGATTTATACCATTTTCCATCTATCGTAGGATATTGCTTTAGGGTAACCCTTCCGAAGTCGGTAAAAGGAACAATCCCTATATGTTCAGTAAGGCGTATCCTTGGCTCAAAGGTAAAATATATTGCCGATCTTCCGCCGATAACATCTTTATTTGCATCTAATGGTCCAACAGTTCTATATCTATATCCTCTTAGATCGTCATCTGATCCTCCGATAAAGACCTTTGTCATAGGAAGTCTTCTAACATCGGGACCAATTATTGATCCGAACTGTAGTCTAAAAGCCAATACCAAGTGCTCTCTTTCTGAGGTCGGGATATATAATTCAGTGATAAATATCTGTTTAACAAATGCCACCTTGTCATGGATTACATTGACGTAGGGAATAGGGCTATACATCAAGGTATATCCTCGAGTCGGGTTAAGGATGTGGTTAGCTGTGCTATATTTAAAAAATAAAGGAAGTCCGATCAAGACAAATTTTCCGTCGCTGGCGCTTCTTGTTACATCAATATATCCACTTTCCAGACCATAAGAAAGAATAGCCCGTCTATTCAGCGTTGTATCAATTCTTGATATGCCGCCATAGGTAAAAGCCAGATAGGGCCAGATCTTTTCTCTTGATCCTTCAAGCTGAAGGATAAAGTCCTGTTTAGGTTTTAAAAAATCAAAAATCTTATAAGTTATAACGCCTAAAAACATTCTTTGGGCAAGAGTGGCATTAAGAGCTATAAGCTGACCTTTTCTTAAAAAGTTTTTGTTCTGCCAGCTGTAATTGACACCGAAGCCGTCCACTGTTGCCCAGCTGACGCCGAAGCTGATATTTTTATGCAGGGCTTCAGCTAGCTTAATAGTTATGGGCAGTTCTCCATTTTCATCTAATTTGTCAGGATAGGTAATATTTACAGAACTGAAGAGGTTGGTGTTTAAAAGATCGAGCTGGGTTTCTTTTACTTCAAGGGGTGAATAAAGCTGATGTTCTTTCCATCTGATCTTTTTTTCGACAAAGCTTTTGTCTATTCCTTCAATGCCATCTATGGTTACCGGTCCGAAATGGGAAATCGGTCCTGGTTCAACACACCAGGAGAGATAAACAGCTTTTTCTTTTTCATCAACGATAACGCTTCTGCTGTCGATTTTGAAAAGAGGATAGCCGCATTTGGATATTTGAAATCTTAAGCTTTTTTCACTATTTAAGATATCTTGTGCTATAGCAGGCTTGTCCATCTGCAGACCGAGCTTGTCGAGCGGGATCAGGCATTTATCAAATTCTTTTTTCTCATCGCAGGGAGCTTCGTAGATCTTGCAGGATTTTAGAAGGTATTGTGGACCTGGAGAGATAAACATATAGACGATAATATCATTTTTCCCTTCTTCAAGATCAGATCTGATTTTAGCATCATAATATCCAAAAGCTTTTAAGATTTCTAAAAGTTTGGGGATATCATTATCCGCTCTATATTTCAAAGAATTTATAGTTTTGGGTGGGTGATCTTTTAAGCCGATAAGATCAGAGGCATCCATGAGGATTTTAAGGAGAGATTTATCTTCGATCCCAACAAATTTGACTTCATAATTTATTTGTGCAAAGCAGAATATTGGAAAAAAAAGTAGAATCAAAAAAATTTTTTTTGATAATCTCATCTTATCTACAGCTCTAAAATTCTTATGCCCCAAATTTGGAGTATTGCCAAATAGATATATGCTCGTCAATTGTTTTTTAAAAAAAAACAATTAATTTATAATATATATTCCTATATTGCAGAATTGTTTTTCATCTTTATGAAAATTGGTCTATAATTCTTACAAAAATAAGATTGATCAGAGGTTTTTTTTATGGTCATTGCAATATTCCTTGCCATATTGGGACTGCTTTTGCTTTATGTTGAATTTTTTATTCCCGGAGCGGTAATGGGTATTTGCGGTGCTCTACTTTTGTTAGCAAGCATATTTTTAGCTGTTTCTCAAAAAATATCCCTTTTTCTTTTAATGGGATATGTTTTTGGGGTAATAGTTTCTGTTATGCTGATAATTAAGCTGGCTCTTATCAAAGTAAAATCAACCAAAGACATATATCTTCTGGGTGATCAGGAAGGATATATGGCGAGCAGTGTTGAAGAAGGTTTAATTGGACAAAGAGCTAAGGCCGCATCTGATCTAAAGCCATCTGGTCATATCTTTGTAAATAACAAATATCATCAGGCAGTTTCTAAAAATCGATATATCGTGAAAGGCGAAGATGTCGAGATCATAGAAGGAAAAGGTTCTTATTTGGTGGTAAAATCTTTAAAGAAAAAGGGAGGAGTGTAATATGAACATTTTAGCGGATACAGGAATTAATTTTTCATTCGGAGCCAATTTTTTTATTTTTGTTCTTTCAGTAATCGGAATAATATTTTTATCGATTCTTGCGAAATATATACGTCTCTGGTTTCAGGCTTTTGTAACAGGAACGCCGATCTCTTTATTTAACATAATTGGAATAAGCTTAAGAAAGATACCTCCACAATTAATAGTTAATGCCAGGATAATAACATTTAAAGCGGGTCTAAAGACAATAACAGTAGAAGATTTGGAGACTCATTTTTTAGCAGGAGGTCATGTAAATGATGTGGTAAGGGCTATGATTGCAGCTCAAAAAGCGAACATACCTTTAGACTGGCGTCAAGCTACAGCGATAGATCTTGCCGGAAGAGATCTTTTTGAAGCTGTCAAAACCTCTGTTAATCCTAAAGTAATTGACTGCCCGGGGGGAGGACAATATATCTCTGCCGTTGCAAAAGATGGTATAGAATTGAAATGTATAGCTAGAGTGACAGTTCGTACTAATATCCAGCAGTTAGTTGGCGGAGCAACGGAAGAAACAGTTGTTGCAAGAGTTGGCGAAGGAATTGTAAGTACAATTGGATCAAGCGCAAATCATCAGATAGTTTTGGAATCTCCTGAAAATATTTCTAAAAGGGTATTGGAAAAAGGGTTGGACGCTCAAACAGCTTTTGAGATTTTATCGATTGACATTGCTGATATTTCCATTGGAGAAAATATTGGAGCTAGACTGCGTGCTAATCAAGCTGAAGCAGATGTAAGAGTAGCAAGGGCTGAAGCAGAAAAAAGAAGAGCGATGGCAGTGGCTTTAGAACAGGAAAATATTGCTAAAGTAAAAGAAGCAGAGGCTCAAGTTCCTCTTGCTATGGCAGAAGCTTTTAGACAGGGAAATTTTGGTGTTATGGACTATCATAGAATAAAAAATATTCAGGCTGACACTAAAATGAGAGACTACATTGGAAAATCAACGGCGGTTAAGGAATGAATGGATTAGATAAAGAAATCGCTTCTGTTTTTGAAAAAAAAAGTGAAAATAAAAAAGATGTAAAAGATCTGCTTGAAAAAGCAGATCTTAAAGATATTTTTATTTTATCAGAAATTTTAAATAACCCATTTTTTGAAAGATAGTTATGAATATTGATATACCATTTCTCCGGTCTCACTGGGACATAAAAGAAGTAGTTAGAATCAGAAATTTTTTTGTGCGTGATGAAGATGGTGTTTTAGTTGAAAAGCAGAAAAGATTTGTTAAGCATGAATATATCCATTTAGCTTCAGGGGAAAGGTATTGGAATGATCCTTCGT
>CAYNVX010000092.1:0-6637 GCA_964400755.1 uncultured bacterium
CTTTCGTGCCCATCTCGTTGTAAGTCACCTTACAAGCCTCTGCCTTCAGGCAGGGTGATTGACCTTTCTTGTTCTTCTGCTAGCTTTAGATATTTATAATATGCAGTATTAGCATTATATATTGAAATAATAAAACCTTCTTTTCCTCCAAATATACCGCGTTTGATAAAATAGCTTCTGAAAAAAGCAAAAAGACCATGAGAAATCGCCGTTAGGAGAGATGCTTTTTTCTTTTCTTTGTTCTCTTTTGCAAAAAGAGAAGAATAGTTTTGCATTTTTCTTAAAAAATCATCGGTTGAATTATAAGAGTAATGAAAAATAGGATTTTTTAATTCTATGGTTTTAAGTTCTTTTTTTATTACTTTTTCATGAACAAGTTTGTCACTGAAAGAAGTTAATTTTCTATTATAAAGCCGTACATGTCTCTCGTTATGCCATCCGCAATAAGTAATATGCTTGTCGTTGTAATAATTATGGAAAATAATGGAATAAATATTGCTGTTGCTTAACTTAAGATTTAAAAGTTCAGTTATAAGCGCGTCGGACATTATCTCATCGCTGTCCAAAGCTAAAATCCAATCGTTTTTTGCTAAAGAGGAAAGATTATTTCTTAAAGGACCAAATCCAATAAAATCAGATTTAAAGATTTTAACATTTGGATATTGTGCTGCAATTTCAAGGGTTTGATCTTTTGAGCCTGTATCTAAAATAATAACTTCATCAAAAGCTTTAGTACATTCTAAAACTTTTTTAAGGTGCTTTTGAGAATCTTTTGTTAATATTCCAACGCTAATCATATAAAATTAATATAACAAAAAATCAAATATGTGAGCTACAAATAAGAACTTCTTCGTAAAATAAAAAAAACTTTAGTATATTTTAAAAGTCAACCTAATAAACAGGATAAATGTTATGAAAGATGCCTATACATTTGATGATGTTGCGTTAGTTCCTCAGTTTAATAATATACCATCTCGGACTGAGCCTCTTTTAGATTCTTGGCTTACAAAAAATGTGAAGTTAAAAATACCGGTAATTGCATCTAACATGGATACGGTTATTGGCGAAGAGTTAGCTGACATATTAATAAAAAATGGATCTATTCCTATATTTCACAGGTTTGTTAATTTTGAAACTCAAAAACAATGGGTTAAAAAATATAGGAACCAGATATTCATTTCGGCAGGATTAAAAAATTTTGATGAGATAAGAGAGCTTTTAGATCTTGGAGCTTTAGGAGTTTGCATAGATGTTGCCCATGGTCATTCTGACAGGATGTTCGATATTATTGAGAAATTAAAACTAAAGCATCCCGATAAAGATGTTATTGCAGGAAATGTATGCACTTCTATGGGCTATCATGATCTTGTAAATGCCGGAGCAGATGCAGTAAAAGTAGGAATAGGACCGGGAGCTATTTGCACAACAAGAATGGTGACAGGATTTGGCATGCCTCAATTTACTGCTATTTACGAGTGTGCAAAAGTAGCTGCTAAATTAAGAATACCCTTAATTGCTGACGGTGGGATAAGAACAAGCCGCGATGTTGTTTTAGCGTTAGCTGCAGGAGCAAGTTCGGTAATGATGGGTAAGTTATTCGCGCTATGTCAAGAGAGCGCTGCCCCTAAGAGAAAAACAGATGGGGGATATGAAGTTAAATATAGAGGGCAGGCCAGCGAAGATTTCCAAAGGGAGTTCTATGGCAGCGTAAAAGATAAAACAGCTGCTGAAGGAGTAGGTTTTTGGGCAAAAGGAAATGGTCATGCTCAGGATTTAATCGATACTCTTTTAGGGGGGATTAGAAGCGGCATGACATATGGAGGTGCTAGAAGTATAAAAGAGATGCAAAGAAAAGCTGAGTTTGTTCATGTAACTCAATCTTATATGCATGAAAGCATGCCAAGGCCCAATTGATTTGCAAAATAATTATAAAAGCGATATTTAAAAGAGATAGGATATTTATTAGGTAAAAATGGGAAAAGAAAGCTCGGATAAAAAGATCTTTGATGCAATTCATGGCTTTATAAAGTTTGATGAGTTTGAAAAAGCTCTAATAGATACAGAAGTTTTTCAGCGTCTATATTATTTAAGGCAGCTTGGAATTACCTATCTTGTTTTTCCGGGAGCTACTAATACAAGATTTGAGCATTCTTTAGGCGTTATGGAACTTTCCTCGCGCATTTTTAAAAGGCTATGTAATACAATAAGGCCTGATATTTTTCATTTAGTTCCCCGTAAAGGCTCTTTTGAATATCGTTATTGGAAAAAGATCTTAAGAATTGCTGCATTATGTCATGATATCGGACATATTCCATTTACATATGAAGAAGATTGTAAAAAATGGACTCTGCAAATATTAGAGAGCAAATATTTAGCTCCGGTTTGGCAAAAGATTCAAGAAAAGCCCGGTTTTCAAAATCACAATGTAAAAGAAGATGTTATTAGAGTTGCTATTGGTGAAGAAAAATTAAGTAAATTAAGGCCTGATAAGCCTGTAGTTTTTTCTTCTTGGGAAAAAGTTATATCGCAAATCATTAAAGGATCATTTTTTGGCGCCAATAGGATAGATTATTTACTTCGTGATTCTAAATGCACCGGAATTGTATACGGGCTTTTCGACTATATTCAACTTATTGAAATGCTTAGAATCCTTCCCGATTTTTCTAAAAATAAGGAAGCTCTGGTTTTAGGAATAGATGAACATGGCCTTGAATCATGCGAAGCATTGCTTCTGGCTCGTCATTTCATGCACAAAAGAGTTTACCAGCATCCTTCTGTAAAAGCTTTTAACTTTCATTTAAAAAGGTTTATGAAAGCTATTTATAAAGATAGATATAAGGACCTTGATTCATTTTTAGACTTTAGTGATATTGATATTATTCATGATTTTATAAAAGCTGCCAAAGACAAGTCTCATCTTGCCCATGAAGATGCAAATAAAATTGTGCATAGGAAGGGACATTTCAGAGCGATTCTTTTGGAAGATAAAATCTCTAAAGAAGAAATTCAGCAGTTTAGAGAGAAGAACTCGATATCCGAGGAAGAGCTTGTACTTGAATTCAAGGAGCCTTATTTAATTAAAAAAGATCTTTCCTTTCCTGTCAGCAGAAGAAATTTGGAGATGCAGTCTGCGACTAATTGCTCTTCTTTGTTATCTAATATCCCAGCATTTTCAAATAATTGGGTATATATTGATCCTAAGTTTGAAATATTATTTATTAAGCATTTCAAAAAATAAAGAAGAGTTTACGAAAATTCACATTTCCATCATGCTTAAATCGCTATTTTTATAATAACAATAGACTATAGCAAAAAAAAGGTATGTCTTTGATACGTAAAATTTTAAGTTTGAAACAGAGCGACAAGCTGTTTATATTTTTTATTACTTTAATGGCTTTTTTTGTCTCTGCAGAATATGGAGTGACAAGACCGGCCAGCACTTCAATTTTTATTTCGCTATTTTCAAGTAAAATGTTTCCTTATGCCTGGATTTTAGGGGTTCCTTTAAACTTAACTATTGTCTATTTATATAATAGGTTTTTACCTACTTATGGATGTTTAAAGACATTTTTTTATTTTGTCCTCTCAGTAATGACCGTAAATTCTTTAACGGGTTTGTTCGTTCATCAATATCCCTGGCTTATATTTGTACAGTTTATTTTTAAGGATGTCTATATTTTATTAGCATTTAAGCAGATGTGGTCAATGATCCACTCAACGATCGATACCAAAAGAGCCAAATACCTTTATGGGGTTATGTTCGGTATGGGCGGCATTGGATCTGTATTTGGAGGGGTGATCTCAGGTTTTTCTGCTGTAAAGCTTGGCTCGGATTTTCTTTTGTTATTCACAGCTCCTTTTTATCTGATAATTTTATTTTTATATTCTAATGCATTAAAAAGTAGCGGTGTTAAAGATCAGGAAAAAGATTTCAAAGAACACCTTATCGACAATCATTCCAACCCAAAAGAGGGGTTTTTATTATTTAAGAAGTCTCCAATTCTTGTATTTATTTTATTAATTGTTGTATCAATGCAGCTTTTTACAGCGCTTATTGACTATCAATACAACATATTTTTAGAAAAATATATTCCCAATTTAGATTTGAGAACGCAGTTTGCAGGTAAATTGACTATTTTAATTAATTCTATTTCTACCTGTTTTCAGTTCTTCGGAGGATTTTTGCTTATTCATTATTTAGGAATAAAAAGATCTCACTATTTTGTTCCAATTTTATTAGGCATTAATTCTATGCTCTTATTGATCTTTCCCAGCTTTTCGGTTGCCATCTATTGCTTTACCTCTATTAAGTCTATTGACTATTCCTTTTTTGGAATAATAAGGGAGATGTTTTACATCCCTTTAAAAATAAATGAAAAATATCGAGCTAAAGCGATTATAGATGTCTTTGCATATAGAAGCGCCAAAGCTTTTGCTTCATTGTTTTTAATCCTTGCTCAAAGTCTAGTTTTTCTAAACATTAGTATAATGATTAGTATTATTTCAGTTGTGATAGCAATTTGCTGGATAAAAATTATCAGCTTATTATTCAAATATAAAAAAGAAAATGTTGAATTTGCTAATTAATTTTTTTTCATAATTATCTAATTTATCTAAAATTTTTAAAATAATGTTGTAATTAAAAAGAAAAATATTTTATTAGCAAGTAAGAGGGGAGGAAGGTCTCTTATGTTAAGGCGCGTAACATTAATAATTATTTGCTTAACAACATATGTCTATTTAGTTTCATCTGATCCTAATGGAAATTTATATGGCAGGGCAAAAGATTTTTGCAATCACTGCTATGTTAAATATAAAAAGATGAACTTGGAATATCATGTAAACAAGTTTCCCTATAAAACAAAAAAAGAAAGAAGATATTAATCTATTGCCTGATTTTTCTAGCTATTTTCTCTAATTCATTATCATCTTTTCTTTCACAGTCATGTGAAGATATATAGCCTTCATATTTTTTGAAATATTTGTCTACAAAAGCTGTCATTGGTTTCCATTTGGTAAGGCTTGCTGTACCATGCATGGGAAAAAGCTTGGCATGTACATGGTCTACTCCAAACCCTTCCAATACTAGCCCAGTTCTTCCAACATCTTCTAGCCTTCCATCGATTTGCTTGCCTACTTTTTTTGCAGCCAAAATCAATCGACATAAAACTTCATCAGGAAGATCAAAGGCATAGCTGGAATAATGGATCTTAGGTATTACTATACTAAATCCTTCTGTGCTTGGAAAAATAGAAAGGAAGGCTAGGAATTCATTATCTTCCCAAATCTTATGACAAGGCTCAAGACCTTGAACTATTTTACAATAAAGACAATCTTCCATTGGTAGCCTTTTACTTAACTTCCATTAAGTAATATATATATTAAATAATGTTTTCTTTCTCTTATTTTTTTAATAAAAAAAAGAAAGGGGAAGAATTGGTTATTCTTCCCTATGATAAATAAATTAGTGAATTATTTAACTAATGAAAAAAAGCGGTTAATCCAGTGTTTTTGCATTTGTTCTTGTTTGTCGTGAAGATCTTTAGCTTCTTTTGCTATACCTTCTAAGAACTCACTTGAAATGGTTGTTACAATTATCATTGTAGCAAAAAATAATAATATTGAAGGGGATATGAAATATCCTAAGGCCTTAAGCGCCCCAAAAACACCCATAGCCAATGTACCAATACATCTTGACATTTTATATACGGATGAAGTTTGTTCTAGATAATAATTGGTTTTAATTTCATTAAAATGATTGCATTCACTTGCAAACTGTTGTACGCTGCTTAATGCAAAAGAAACACCACCGGTAAAACCAAATCTTTTAAGAAATGTAGCCCCAAAAACAACAATGTTATTTGTGGAGGCCCATGTAGTTAATTTGGTTGTTTTATAAATAAAATCAAGTACGGGTACTCGTAAGGAGGCTGTTTGTTTTATATAAGATTTCAATTTTTCAATCTTTGAAATTGTGGAGTTCTCTTTTTTATTTACTGAGATATCCTTAGATGGTTTATTTGCATATGCAGCAATTGCCTTTCTTAGTTCTAGAAATTTGTCAGCCGTTTCATGCAAAATAAAATGATCTATCCAGCATTTTACATTGTCTAAAAAAGCATTTAGAGCATTCATGGTTTTTAGTTTAGGAAAGATCTTTTCTGCCAGTTCAATTGTTGTTTTTAAAGTATTAAAAAAATCTTTTGGCTTTTTTTTTAATATTTTATGAGAAACCTCCCAAAAACTTATATTTTCAAAACTGCTAATTGTTTGAACTCTTGTCTCCATAAACACCTCTAATAAAACAATTGTTAATAAAGCTAAGTACTTTTACTCTTGACTAGTATTTCTGTAAAATACAAAAAAATATACGTAACTGAAAATTTGAAAAATAGTTATAAAGGCGTTTTAAAAGACCTTTCGTATAAAAACCAAACATTTCAATTTTAATAGAAAATAGATATTTCTTTTAAACTTATAAAAGGGGAAGAATAAATAATTCTTCCCCAAGATACTCTAATTAATGATTTATTTTGCTATAGAAACAAAGCGCTGAAGCCAATGGTTTTGCATTTGTTCTTGTTTATCCTTAACCGCCGAAAGACCCCTTCCTTTAGGTAGGGGATGTAAGGCGGGA
>CAYNVX010000093.1:0-6524 GCA_964400755.1 uncultured bacterium
CTAGTCAATTAGAGCTTTTTTTCAAGCTCCCGCCTTTAGGCATGGAGAAATTGACTTTACTTCACAAAGCTCTTCTTCTTTTTCACTATTTTTATGAGTAATGCCTTCTAGATCTATCAATCCTCTTTTTGTATTTTTACAAAAGTCCAGCCAATGTTTAACTTCATCTATCATTTCTAAATCTTGTTCCATTTTTTCTATAGCTTCATTCAATCTAAGCCCCATTCGATAAGTATATTTAAAGGCTTTTGCCAACTGATTTCTTACATCCAAAGAAAATCCTCTTCTTTTAAGACCAACCAGATTCAGACCGCCTACTCTATAGGGATATCCTCCTCCAATAGTATAAGGAGGCACATCATGAGATACTCGACTGAAACCGCCCACCATAGAATTACATCCTATCCTTGAAAACTGATGAACAGGAGTAAAGCCACCTATAACAACATTATCTTCAACAATAACATGTCCGGCTAGCATGGAATTATTTGCCATAATTACATTATTTCCGACAACACAGTTATGAGCAACATGGCAATAGGCCATAATTAAACAATTATCACCAACGCTTACAACAGAGTTTTCTTGGCATGAGGAGTTAATTGTAGTAAACTCCCTAATTTCGCAATTTTTCCCTATAACAACAAAAGTCTTTTCCCCTTCAAATTTCCTATCTTGAGTTTTTGTACCGATAGAGGCTCCCGGCCAAATTACGCTATTTTCTTTGATAGTAGTATTACCATCGATATAACAATGGGATTTGATAGTCACGTTATCTTCCAAAGTTACAGTCGACTTTACAACGGCGAAAGGTTCTATAGTAACATTTTTTCCGAGTTTAGCCCCTTTTTCAACAACAGAGAGAGGATGAATATTTGACATTGTTAAAATCCTTATAGTTTGTTTTTATCAACAAGAGCAAAAGAACATTCTGATTCAGCGGCAATTTTACCATTTACATAGGCTATATTTATAGATCTTCCGCCTTTATTTGTAACATGGATGCATTCAGCATGAAGTTCTAATACATCTCCCGGAAAAACGGGATTACGGAACTTAGCATTTGAGATATTCAAAAAGAGAGCAATTTTATCCTGATACCCTTTTTGATGTATTAAAATACCCCCGGTTTGAGCCAAAGCTTCTAAAATCAAAACACCCGGCATAATTGGGTATTCAGGGAAATGTCCCTTAAAAAACTCTTCATTAATTGTCACATTTTTTTGTGCAATAATCTTATTCTCTTCCAAATTCAGATAAGTAACTCTATCTACTAATAAAAAGGGATACCTATGGGGTAATATTTTAGCAATTTCTTTAGGACCTAAAATAACTGATCCTTTTTCATTTCCGCTCATATTCAATTCTCCATCTTAAAGTTTTCTACAATTTTTCTTGCAAAAGCAACATTGGAAAGATGTCCTGATTTTATAGCTATAATATGAGCTAAGATAGGATTGCCTATCAACGACATATCTCCCATTAAATCCAAAATCTTATGTCTGACCATTTCATCAAAAAACCTAAGCCCTTCCGGATTTAAGACCTTGTTATCTTTGATTACAACAGCATTATTAAGGCCACCGCCTTTAATAAGGTTATTATCCAAGTAAGGCTTTATCTCTTCATATAATGAATAGGTTCTGCAGGGTGCAATTTCTTTTTTATATAATTTAGAATTAACTAAAAAAGTAAAATATTGCGATTTTAAAAAATCGTTATTTGGATAATTTAGGGTATAACTAATTCTATATTCATTAGCAGGTATAGCTACTATATGAATTTCCTCATTTGAAAAGAATATCGGCTTGTCAATTTTTAAAAAGTTCTTATCTGCATTTTGTTTTTCGACACCCACTTCATCGATATTATCCACAAATATTTTAGAGCTTCCATCGCCGATCAATATTTCCGGACCGCTGATTTGAATCAATAAATTATCAATACCATAAGCTGACAAAGCCGAGAGCAAATGCTCAACTGTTTGAATTTGGACATTATCTTTTTTAATGATGGTTGTTCTGTTTATTTCACTTACATATTTTACATGTGCAGGAATTTTAGGTTTATTTTCCAGATCTGTTCTTTGAAAGACTATTCCATGGTTTTCGCCGGCTGGAATTAATCTAATTGTTACATCTTTTCCGGTAAAAAGACCTAATCCTGAAATCTCAATTTCATTTTTAAGGGTTTGTTGCTTATTTTGAACAATTTCAGCATCAATCAAAGATCACCTCAATTAATTGATAATTATTATTTTATTTTTAATTACTACTGCTTAAAAAATTAGCTGACATTACCTTTTTGAGCAAGAAATTTCCAATAAAAAAAGAGAGACAAGTTTTGGAAACTTGTCTCTTAAAAAAAACATACTCTTTCGATTAAATTAGAAATCAAATCTAATTTGCGCAGTTAAGCCTTGACCGAAAAAAGACGTAGCGCATGCCCCTCTCCAATATCTCTGTCTATTGGAGATCGAAAACATATTGACTGCAAGTCGAAAAGTCGAAAGACGCTTTCATCCAACGATTAAAGACGATCTGCTTCTTTTAATCTCATTTTTAACTCTATTTCAATGTCTCAACCTTTGTTCAAAAGTATGACATTTGAATTTAGCGCCTATACTATTTTTTAAAATCTATTTCTTTTAAGAAGAAAAAAACTTAATTTATTAATTGAAGAAACAAGAATTATTAAAATAGAAAATCCAATTATTAAATAATCTCCCCAAAAAGAATATAAAGTAAAATAATTATATAAAGGGATGGAAACATTAATAGCGCCGGCATGATTTTCTTTAGTAATTTCATTAATTATCCTTCCGAAGCAATCTACCCCAGCAGTTATGCCTGTATTACAAGATCTCAACAGTGGAACGCCATTTTCAACAGCTCTTATAAAGCCATGATAATAATGCTGTTTAAAAAGCTTGCTGTTTGGAAACCAGCCATCATTTGTAATATTTACAAAAAGTTTTGCTCCTTTTAATTTTCCTTCTCTAATTAAATGGGGATATGTCTCTTCATAACAAACCGAGATGGAAAGAGGACATTCCCTACCAAAGACTTTAGCTTCGCTTCCATGAGTGAAGGTACCTAAGATCCCATATTTTTTTGCTGCAATATCAGCACAAAAGTTAAAAGGGAAATATTCAGCAATAGGGACTAATTTTCTTTTTTCATATCTTAAAGCTTCTTCATTCGGTTGAAAATAAAAAGCTGCATTATAGCTTTTTTTCAATTGAGCATCATAATCATCCAATCCGACAATAACTTTGGCATTATAATAATTAGCAAGGCCTTGAGCAAAGAAAGCATTAGACAAATACCATCCATCTTCCCTTTTTTTAGCTAAAGGCTCTTTTAGCTCAGGAAGGGATAGTAAGCTTTTTCTTCCATAAAAATTTTCCCAAAGGTCGACTGTTAACTCAAAAGGATAAAATGCATAATAGGCTCCATAAGGAAGGGCTGCTTCCGGCAAAACGATGATATCTATTTTATCTTTTTTTTCTTCTTCAATAAAAGAAAAGATTCTTTCCCACTGAACCAAAGGGGAAATAAAATCATCATAGTATCCTTTCATCAGTCCTTTTTGCTCAGGCAATAAAGCTGTCTGCACTAAAATAGTTGATAGAGTCCCCGCTTTTTGAAAATTTTTCTCTTGGACTTTTTCATTAACAATACCAAAAAGATAAGGAAAAACTGCCAGGATTACCCATGAAAACATCATTACCTTGGAGCGCTCTTGTAGATACTTGTAACCAATAAGATTGGTAAACAATACCCAAAAAGTAAGCCCGAACATCCCAAAAATTGAAGCTAGTTGTAGAGAAAAATTATTATGAACTAGAGTCATACCAATCGGATTCCAGGAAAAGCCGCAGAGAAAAAACAATCTGGACCATTCAAACAGGGTCCAGCAAGAACATATAAGCAAAATCTGCATTAGCGAAATATTTTTCTTAAGGATATATAAAGCAAGAAATGAAAAAGCTACTGCCATCATGAACAAAATGAACAAATAGACAAGTAAAATATAAGGTCCCTGATATTTAACTGAAGTCATCCAGGAAAGTTGTATTGACTGAACTATAAAAAACCATACAAAAGCAGTCCAAAATTTTTTATAAGAAGAAAGTTTTTCTATACTTTTCCAAAAGATTAGAAAGCCTCCAATAGAGACAAAGTAACAAAAAGCTCCTATCCATGCAGGTTGTCCAAAAGCAACCAAAATCAAACTGGACAAGAACAAAAAAGGGCTACTTTTTAAAAAAGAAAAAAAACTATTTTTTAACACCATCTTATTCTTCTTCGTCAAATGAACTATGATCGTCCTGTATCGTTGGAGAATGTTCTTCAAAATGCTCTACTTTTGAAGAATTGGATTTATTTCCATAAGCCAAGACATAGAGTAATCCACCGATAATCGCTAAATTTTTCAAAAACATAACGATTTGAAGATCTCTTTTCGAGCCGTCAACAAACCAGAAAGGATGTAATAATATAGTTGCTGTTACGAAAAAGACAAGTAATAAAAAAGCACCGAATCTTACTTTTAGACCAAAAAAGACTAATAGGCCACCGACTAATTCTAAAATAGTAGCAACAATTAATATCTCTGGAACCCAGGTAACTAAATTAGCAAAAGCTTTCTGAAGTGTATAATTTGAATGTATATAAGACTGCCAATCACAGAGCAAATTAATAAGCCCGCTTTCTGTAGTCTGCCAATCAAATATTTTTTTTATAGCAGATAAAATAAATATTAAACTTAAGCAAATTCGCCCTAGTATTGAAATAAGCTTTTGTAATCCTTTCATTTAGTTCCTCCAGAAATGGTCTAAATTTTTATTTTTAATTTTACATAATTAACTTTATTTTTCTATTCCTATTAGTCTTATAAATGTTAAAATACCTAAAAAAAAGAAGATTATTAGTCAACTACCCCTGCCTAAAGGCAGGGGCTTGAGTGGCAACACTTAACGTAAGAGTTGATTAGGGAGCAAAAAGGAAACTTTATGCAGAAGTTATTAGTAGAGTTAAAGAACACATCGGGGGATGTACAATTACTCCTAGTCCCCTGCTCTGTAAGTTCTTCATTAAACAGAGAAGAAATTCTCAGTGTGAAGAGCAAAGTACTGGCTAATAACAATCCCGAAGGAGTTCATTCCCGGCATACAGGGAGGTCATTAAAACCATTAGTGTATGTCCTTTCAATGGGAGGAGCTCCATTGATGCCTTGTACTCAAACAAAAGCAAAAAGAATGTTAAAAAAAGGAGGCGCTCATGCCGTTAAAAGATTCCCATTCACAATTCAGCTGAATTTTGAATGCAAAAACAGAGTTCAAAAAACAACTCTGGGCATAGATTCCGGGTATGAAAATATCGGGTTTTCCGCCGTATCAGAAACAAAAGAACTAATTTCAGGAACAGTCAAGCTTGATGGAAAAACATCTGCAAGATTAACGGAATGCAGAATGTCCCGCAGAAATAGAAGAAACAGATTATGGCATAGAAAGCCAAGATTTCTTAATAGAACTAAAAAAGAAGGATGGCTGCCTCCAAGTATTCAAAGAAGATATGATACCCATTTGAATCTTATCAATAGGTTGAAAAAGACACTTCCAATATCTGAGGTTATTATTGAAACTGCTAATTTTGACATACAGAAAATCCTAAATCCGGAAATTCAGGGATTGCAATATCAGCAGGGCACTCTTTATGAATATCAGAACATGAGAAATTATCTGATGGCAAGAGAGCATGGAAAATGTCAGTTATGCGGTAAGCATTTCAAAGGACAGCCTTCCCATATTCACCACTGCAGACAAAGAAGAGAGGGAGGAGGCAGTAGAGCTGAGAATCTTGCAGTTCTTCATAAGGGCTGTCATGATAAATTACATAAGAAAGGTTTGAAGTTATCCAAACCCAAAAGTTACAAGCCTAATACTTTTATGTCCATCATACATAAAAAGTTTTATACGGATATTCCTAATGTTAAAATAACCTATGGTCATATTACCTTCATTAAGAGAAATGAGCTAGACCTTGAAAAAAGCCATTCAACAGATGCTTTTGTTATTGCCGGCGGAGCAACGCAGGAAAGAAGCAGAACATGGAATATCGAACAGAAACATAGACATAATAGGGCCATCCAGCTTAATAGAAAAGGATTCAAGCCTTCCATAAGGACATCTATTTATAGAATTCAACCAAAAGATTTAGTTAGAATTAATAACAAATGGGTTGAAACAAATGGATCTCACTGTAAAGGTAAACGAATAGTCATTAACAAAAAATCAGTCAATATTAACATGGTGGAGAGAGTTTTTAACTTCGGAAATTTAATATGGAGGACGGCAATTCCTCCCCTTCCTAAATGAAGGGGTCTCCTTGCCGAAATAAGATGAAATTGCCCTTTAGAGAATATCATCTACTGGAAATATTAAAAAAATATTCTGAGCAGCCATATCCTTTGGATATTTTTTAAAAAATTACTTTAGACTGCACAAAAGCATAGGATCT
>CAYNVX010000094.1:0-4888 GCA_964400755.1 uncultured bacterium
AAATAAACTTTCAATGGTTAAACATTTAATCATAAAAGCCCTATCTTTTTAGCATAACAATAGGCTAAATGATACCCTAATCCTTTAAAATTGAATATTGTATCATATATATATCCTGAATATGGATCTATTTCTGTAGATCCGCCAAAAGAACTCTCTAAAAAACTGGGATATTTTCTTCCAATATCTTCCAATCTATTATATGCCTGAGAATAATTACCTAAAGCTTCATCTACAAGAGCACAATTGATAGTAAAATGAACATAATTAGGAAATAATTTAGATCCAAGAATAAAATCTTCTTTTGCTTTTTTAAAATCGCCATTAGTAAGATAGGCAACTCCTCTACTATTCAAATAAAGAGGATTCATGCCTTCTAACTCTATAGCTTTACTATAAGATTTTATTGCTTGATTATGCTTTCCAGCGGCTCTAAAAACATGCCCATTTACAAAATGAGGATGTCCTTCATTAGGAGCAATTTTAAAAGCTTTTTTAGCCCAAAACCGAGCTTTTTTTAACTCCCCTAAAGTTCGAAATATTAGTGCCTTATATCCCATCACTTTAAAGTTTTCAGGGTTTTGAAGTAATTCTTTATCCATCATTGACAAGTATTTAAGAGATTTTTTATTTCTTAATTCAATTGGTCTACAATGTCCAAAATGATTTAAAACAATAGAAATTTGTTCAATTTTTTTTCCTTTTTTTAATAAAGAAGGTTTTATTGAATCAACTACAATTCCAGTATAATAAATATCTGGATGTGCTCTAAAAATTTTTATTGATTCAGATGTATAAAAAGCTCCATTCGAAAAAAAATTATATCTTAATAAAGAAAGAGCATCTACTTCATCAGAAATATTTGGAAGAATTAAAGATAGTTTTTTTAATTCATTCAAATCAAAATATTCGTCAGCATCAAGAAAAAGAACCCATGTAGTATTAACTTTTTGTAAAAGCGTATTTCGTGCATGGCTAAAGCCATAAGAAAAATCAATTTTTTCTACAACATCTACATATTTGTTACAAATAGATATTGTATTATCCTTAGAGCCTGTATCACCGATAATGATTTTCTTTACAATTGGTTGTACGCTTTCTATACATTTTGCAACATAATCTTCTTCGTTTTTAACAATTAAACAAAGCGTAATATCAAATTTATTCATAATTTAATCCCTGTAAATAATTAAAAAGTGTTTTTCTTGATTCAGGCTCAGAAAATAAGTGATCAGCATTTTTTATTACATTAACATGAACTCCCAACTTAATTAAACTATTATATTCCTTGTAATGCTTATAATCCTTTGATCCTAAAATAATGTTTAACGTACCTATTTTAGGAAAAAGATTCTTGCGAGGATAAAGCTCCAATCTTTCTCGAAAAAATTTATTAGAAATAAAAAGTTGCCCATCACGAATAGAAATTAATTCCTTATTGTTAATATTTGAAAAAGTTATAGATTCAGCAAAACCATTACTTATTGCAATTACTTTTTCTTGTTTTTTTCTAGCTGCCGCAGCCATTAAGGCTATAATTGAACCAGTACTTATTCCCATCCATACCAAAGGTTTATTATACAAATCTGAGACCCATAAGGCATCGTGTAACATTGAATTTAAAGTTGTATCCTTAAAAGCCCCCGAAGAAAGTCCCGAGCCTCGAAAATCAAAACGAATAACATCAATTTGACAATTAAGGGATAAAAAACAGGACAGATCACTAAGCAGTCTTTGTGATCCTATTTTATCGCCTGTAAGTCCATGACAAATAATTAAATTACCTTTTGAAGATTCTAAACACTTGTCTAAAGTGACGCTTATCCAACTATTTTTAGAAATTTTATAAATTTTTTCATTTCTTTTTAAAGTTTTCACCCAATTGCTCCAGCGCCCGTTTAATGTTTTGTTCGCGTTCTACTTCTCCATTAATAAATATTAAGTTAGTATAGTTATCGAGGTTTTTATGAAAAATATTTTGAGCATTTTTTAAAAAATCAAAATTTTCATAAAAGTCCAAATGTTCTCGTTTATTTAATCTCTGAATACAGATATCTATAGGAACATCAACAAAGAATGTGATATCAGCCTTTGGTAATTCTGCTAATATAGCTTCATCTTGTAGAAAATATTGATCAAAAGCCTCTTGATATGTACGAAATGAAAATAGATATCTATCGGAAATTACATAATCATATTTTTGCAACAAATCATTTATTACATATTTTTGATTAACAAATGAAAGAAGAAAAAAAATGGCTTTAAATTGCTCTATTCTTTTTGAAATTTCTTCATTAGATGCATTTATTTTTAAATCATCCATACTATTTAAAAATGCATAACACTTTGGATCTCCCCTTAAAGGAGTAATAACAATTACTTTCTTATTTTGTATTAAAAGTGAAGAATATAAATCTTTAATAAATGTACTTTTTCCTGAACCATCAATCCCGCAAACTTCTATTAGAGTTCCGGCAAACATAAAGTTTAAAGGAGCAAAAAAAGTTATCAAAAAAAATATTAATATACGCATATTTCACTCTCAAATTTATCATACATTTCAAAATAATCAGCTCTTTTTTGTGGATCAAAAACTCCGATAAAATATTTTAATATTTTCAACTCTGGGTGTTTTATTAGTAAATAATCTAAATTTTTTTTCCATCCTATAAATCTTTCATTTGACATAGATCTATCATGATATAAATGAAAAGATTTTAAAGCTTCTATGAATGAAAAAGAACTCTTTCTCTTATATAGACGATATGCCCATTCACTATCTTCAAGCCCCCAAGAAATAAAATGTTCATCAAAAGGTTCCTGTGTAGCCAGTTCTTTTGAAACAGAGACATTACAAGTATATGTCATAAACCAAGGATGGTTGAGTTCAGAAATGGTTTTATTATATCGCATTAATAACTTAAGACGAGTATCAATCGATTGAATAACCTTTTCATCCGAATCCATATGAAGCCGTGGCCCTAAAGCAACACTATTAGCATTTTTTTCATGAAAACGACAATGATTTTCAACAAATGTATTTGTAACAATAATATCACTATCTAGAAAAATCACTATATCGCCTTTTGCATGTAAAACACCCCGATTTCGTGCAGCTGCAGCGCCTTTATGTTTGGTACTAATCAAACAAACATTTAAAGGAATAATATTTTCTATAGAATCTTTACTACCATCATCAACTACAATAATTTCATAATCATCTGAATTAACAGTTTGCTTCAAAAGAGCATCGAGAATCTTTTGAATATATTCTTTTCTTTCATAATATGGGATAATTACTGTAGCTTTCATAAATTAATAAGATTTGCTTCATTTGCTTTTTGTAATACATAATGATTATGAATAAACTTTAAAGTTTCTTTCTGAGAAGGAAAGGCTAAAATAGAAAAAGCTTCTGAAAAAGAACACCATTGATATGAATCATGTTCATTATCCGAAAGTATAATGGAATTATTTTTATTTGCATAAGCACAAAAATTTGCACTAAAAGCTATCTTTTTTTTAATTTGATCATAAAACATAGTTACATCGACATTATAAATTTCTTTAAGCTTTAGTCCTGTTTCTTCATTAATTTCACGATATACAGCCTGAGAGGCGGGCTCATTCGGAAGTACCTTTCCAGTAACCATTTGCCATATACCGGGAAGATAAGTGTTTTTTGAACGCTTTAGCAACAAATACAAAGGTTGCGATTTTTCTGCAATGTCTACTATATAACCTGCTACAAAATTTGGATAAGTCATAATTATTTTTCCTCACCGTGAAACTTAATTTATTTTGTTAGTTTAAACTCTAAAACTGGTTTTTTTCCATTACGTTTTCGACATATAGTAACATATGCATTAGTAATTAAATCTATTGTTAAATGTTGCTGTTCTAAGAAAGATTGATCTTTTTCATTATTTAAAAATTTTTCCAAAGCAATTTTTCTTGCATATTCATTATAACCCATAAAAAACGTTGAATTTTCTATAGGCTTATGAAACAAGTTTTTTCCTTTAATAATTTCATGAGGTAATCCACCAATAATTTCAGAATTTCTAAAAATATGAATATCAAAATGTTCCAGACCACCAATCGCTTCATGATCTATATTCTTGTTATTTCTTTCCTTAATTTCATATGCTTGATAACTATGAACTTGAATATTCATTAACGGTCCAAATTGAATATTTAAATATTCATGCCGAACTCGTCCATTACCTTTATAAGTATCGGATGGCAAATTTATATTTGTACGACGAGAAAAACCAGACTGCAAAAGATTTAATGAGCAAGTAGTGATAATACCATTTTTTCCAAAAAACTCAATTAAGGCTAAAAAATCCAACTCACCCATTTTTAAAAATTCTTGATCGTTCCATTTTTTATAATAAGAATTAAATTTTTCTGATTTAAAATTTTTTTTATAAAAGCTCTCATTTAAAGCAATTAATTGATCATGCGGACTATAGTGAACTGTTGAAAGAAAACAATCAGTAGGTCTTTTTTCTAAAGGTAACTGATCATATGAAAGCAAAAAATTTAGCAAATCAATAAAATGATATCCACTATGAAAAAGTTTTCCATATCCATATTTATAAGGATGATTTTCTCTTGTAAAAAACTCATCAGGCATATTTAAGGTGCCATCGCAATGATTAATCTGGATATGAGAAATCGGTATAGAATATTGTTTCGTAAAATTTCTTATTAGTTCAGCTATCCACAAATATCTTATATCATAACGTCGCTGACATTGTATCGTAACCTTTGTCTTATATTGATTAATCAATGATATTAGGTAATGATACTCAGAATGGATTTTTTTAGCTTGATTTTCATCATTACATACATTTACAGGCGACGTTACAGGTTTATCGGT
>CAYNVX010000094.1:4898-6503 GCA_964400755.1 uncultured bacterium
ACTTTCAGCAATGTGGAGCAGTTTGGTGTTGATTGGTATCTTTCTTTTAATCAAAAATTTCAAATAAGCATAATGAGCCTTTGGTTCTGTACTAAGAATAGCGTGAGTTATCTTATGCTTAGAAATCAAAAAATCAAGTTTCTTTTCTGTATTTGGGGTTAAATCATCTCTATTTCGTTCGTCTTCCGGAATAAAAAAAAGATCTGAAGATAAATTATTGGCATTAACAAAAGCTTTAACATCATTGTATTTTGATTCAAGATCAATAATTAACGAAGGAACAATATTCAAACTCTGAAGATTTCGAATATATATTCTTTTACTATGAGGTCCTAGGCCAATTAACAAAACATTATTCATTTTCTTATAAAGCTATAATTGAAGCAAACATTTTAAATACAATTAATTAATAAAATCAAGTTTTCTATTAAAAGAAAAAAATTAAAATTATTACTAATATATCATATTTATAAGTAAAGAAGAAAAAAGCACGAATGTATCGGAATTACGGACGAAGTGGGTACCAATTCGTACTATTTCGCTTTTACCGGTGAAGATTAAGATTACTATAAATGAGAATATTCCTCTGTATCAAAAGTTAGCTCCTAAAATCAAAGAGTTAAAAGCACTTGGCATGGGCAATATAGAAATAGAGACAAAGCTAAATATTAGCAAGACAACTGTTAGGAAAGGGATAAATTTTTATGCTAAACCTTGATTTCAAGTGATGATTTTATAACAGCAACAACCATTATGCCTTCTTTTCTCCCATATATTACAACTACAACTCAAGTAATTAAAAAAATCAATTTTCTATCGAATTTTGAAATGCACTAAAAGCTTCGATATCTTCTTCCGATAATTTTGGATTAGCATATGCTCTATTTAAAATTGAATAAAGTGAATTTTCTGGTTTAGTATAATCAAAAAAACGAATTGGCCCTTTTATTTTATGTAATGACTTTGAATCAATTTCTCGCACGAAAGGAGTAGTAAAAACTATTAAATCCCAACCTTTCGCAACACCTTTCATACGACTTAAGTCATGCCCTGGACCTCTGATATAAAAGAGATCGTGTTCAATATTATTTTTTGCCGAAATTTTAGATGTTAAAAAAATATGTTTAGTCGGACAACTTTCAGGAACTAACATTAAAACTAAGCTAAAATCAATTTTTTCCTCAAAAGAAGTGATTAAACATTCTTCACTACTTTTCCAATCTGAAAAAGAAGAATTTAATTGTATCAGTGGACAATCGGCATCTTTTAAAAAGAATCCCTCTACCAAAATTGGCTTAACTATTTCTTCTGTAGGTATAAACTTGCCGCCGGGCATAGGTATTTGCCCAATTTTTTTAGCACCAGCTTTTAGATGAACAACTTTTTCATGCCAAGTAATATGATCAATCCTATCTGTTTCTATATCAGAATCAATATCCAATTGCTTATTCGGGGTTCCTGATGGAAAACTGATATGGTAACTCAATTCTGCTTTATCTAAATTAAAACTTAAAGTACCTAAAACATACTCGCAATTTTTAATAGCTATTTTTAGATGCATTGCAAAGGGTTTTGACATAATCCAATCCTTTTTAAACCTTCAAT
>CAYNVX010000095.1:0-6472 GCA_964400755.1 uncultured bacterium
TGGTCTTCCCATGAAGAAGCCTTCAGAAAAGCCGCGGTTGTAGACTGTGCTTAATTTTTTAATCAATTCTTTTTTTCTTTTTTCTGAGATGTTTTTATCAATTGCTTCCCTATAACACTCGGTTGTTACTTTCACATATTCTGGGCTTCTGTTTCTGCCTTCAATTTTGAAAGAGTTGATGCCAGACGCTTTTAATTTATCTATAAAAGGCAACGTACACAGGTCTTTTGGGCTTAAGATATAGTTATCGTGCAGCTCAAGCTGGTGCCCTTCTTCTGGATCGGTTATTATGTAAGAACGTCTGCAAGGCTGTAGGCAGTCTCCTCTGTTTGCTGATTTGTTGAAAATGAACTGAGAGAGGAAGCATCTTCCACTTATTGAGACGCACATTGCGCCGTGGATGAATGTTTCGATTTCTAAATTGAGTTTGTTCTTTTTTATTTTGTTTATTATTTTTTTTATATCTTCTAAAGTACATTCCCTTGCTAAGACAATTCTTTTTACTTTGAATTTTTTGTGAAAATATTCTGCTGCTCCATAATTAGAGACAGAAGCTTGGGTGGATAAGTGGATCCTAAGGTTTAGTTTGCTGCAGAGTTTTAATATTGAGAGATCCCATGCGATGATTGCATCAATTTTAGCCTGTTTTGCTTTTTTTAGGATATTTTCAATAATTTTTGTTTCTGATTCATAGATTATTGTGTTAAGAGTGAGGTAAGCTTTGACATTGTTTTCATGGCAAAGAGTTGTTATGGTTTTTAGTTCTTTTAATTCGAAGTTTTTTGTATTTTGGCGCATGTTTAATTGCTTAATTCCGAAGTAAACTGCGTCAGCTTTTGCTTTAATTGCAGCTCTTAAGCTAATCCAATCGCCGGCAGGTGATAATAATTCTGGTTTTTTCATTTTTAGAAATCTATTTAATATCTTCCAAATTTATTACTTTTATATCTTCTTCAATTCTTTGGCAGGCAGTATTTACCCAGGATTCAATGAAATTGAAGTTTTCTAGTTGTTGGTAATCTATATTATCGAATAGAATGAAATAGAAATTCTTCTCTTTGAACTTGTTTTTTAGTTTTTTTGCCTCTTCTAGTTTATTTTGTCCTGGTTTTGTTGAGATTATTACACCAATTTCTTTAGATGTATGGAATTTGATTAACATTGCTTTTCTTTTCATCTTAATTTTCTCTATTTCTCTTTTTTCGAGTTTTTTGAATTCATTTGAGATTGGATTGAATATGAAGACATTTTTCCCTGTTTTTAGCTGAACTCCTATAGGATGGAATCTTCCATCGCCGATATAGAGAAATGCACCAACTAAAGCTGAGATCTTTCTAGCTGCTGTTTGATCACAGCCTAGGATTTGGCCTGGGTATTTCTGTGAGCCTTTTTCTATTATGACTTTGATTTTGTTTTTTTCTAAGTAAGATTTTATTTCTTTCAGATAATCTACGAACTGGACTGTTGTTAGGAGTCCTATTTTTTCAGGCAGAAGTTTAGTCTTTATTTTAGATAGGTTAATTGGTCCATTATATTTTGCTTCTATGAATAGGGTTTTCATACAAGGGGAAAATAGTTTTTATTATATAAAGGTATGGGGTTGCTGGGATTCCCACATAAGGGCAGACTGCCCTTATCAACCCTCAAAAGCTTTCTCGCCTTCGGCTCGAAAGAGTATGGGGCTGCTGGGATTCGAACGTGGATTGGGAGGTCCCGAACCGCCGGTGATACCAAGCTACACTACAACCCCCCATAATGCGATAAACTTAATCAGTATTTTAATCTTTTTCTTCACCACTCTAAAATAAACCCAATCATTTATATAATAAATAATTAAAATTCTTATTTATGGCAGAGTTAAAGAAAGTATTGAGCTATAGAGTGCTTTTGTTGATTGTAATCAATTCTATAATGGGCACTGGAATTTATTTTCTTCCTGCTGTTGGTGCTAAATATTCTGGTCCTATGTCTATTATTTCATGGTTTATAATGTCAGTAATAGCTATCTACATGGCGATGTGTTTTGGTGAATTAGTATCAATGTTTCCAAAAGCAGGGGGCGTTTATGAATATTCAAAACAGGCTTATGGAAGGTTTACTTCATTCTTAATAGGATGGATTACTTTAATAGCTGGAAATGTGACAATAGCTATGCTTATTGTAGGAGCAATACAATATTTATTGCCATATAATCTTCCGGTACAGAAAGCTGTGCTTTCCTTATTTTTTATTTTTTTATTTAATTATATAGCATTCAGGGGAATGAAAACATCATCTTTTATGCTAGTTACATTTTCAATAATAACATTAACAGCAGTATTTTCATTGATAATTCCTGGGTTTATTAAATTACAGCCAACGAACTTTACTCCTTTCTTTATATTCCCTATGTCGTCTATTTTTATTACTCTTTATTTTATTCAAGAGACATTTTTTGGATGGGAGTCCGCTACATTTCTAGCAGAAGAAACAAAAGATCCTGAAAAGGTAATGCCTAAAGCCTTAATTATTGGAACAATTTGTATTGCAGTAATATCTTTATTGTTTGTTGTAACTTCTATTGGTAATATACCATGGCAGACATTTTCAAAATCAATTGCTCCTTTATCTGATTTAGGTGCTTTGTATTTCGGAAGTATTGGAAGATATATATTTACATTATGGGTTTATCTGGCAATTATAGGGGCTGTTGCATGTTGGATTGTTTCTGCACCAAGATTATTATTGGCAATGGCAAGAGACAAATTATTTTTAACACAGTTTTCTGCAATACACCATAAGTATCATACTCCCCATAAGGCAATAATGTTCCAGACTATTGTTACTTCCCTTCTTGTTATTATGGGATTAGGGGCGTATAGAACATTGTTGTTGATGTTACTTCCTTTTGTTTTAGTTATGTATATTTCTGTTTTGTTTGCTTTGGTCATATTAAGGTTTAAGAAACCCAATCTCAAGAGGCCATTTAAGGCTCCTTTTGGCATTTTTGGGCCTATACTTGTTATTCTTATTATGATTTCATTATTGATTACATGGGTTGTTGTTGAGCATGAGGCTTTGAAATTGATTATGTTAGCAATATCCCTTATTGGGTTGGGGATTCCAATCTATTTCTTATTGGAGCTTTATTATAATCCAAAGGCAGTAAGGAGAACTAATAATATATTGGCTTATTTTGTGTTATGGACAGAGAGATTTGCCCTTCCATTAAGTGTAAGGAAGGAGATAATAAAATTGTTAGGGGATATTAAAGGAAAGACAATTTTAGAGTTTGGATGCAGTGTGGGAACATTGACTATGCATCTAGCAGAAGAGGTTGGGCCGGGCGGAAAGGTATGGGCTACTGATATTTCTAAAAGAGAGGTAATGATTGCACAAAAGAGAGCAATGAAGAGGGGCCATAATCATGTTACTGTTCTTCATGATTTTCAGCATTCTACTAGGGTACATCCTGATGTTCCTGATATACATTTGGTAGTTTCAGTCGGCAGCTTAGGTTATCTGCAGGATGTAAAAAAGGTTTTGAAGGAGATGAATCAAAGACTGAAGAAAGGAAGCAAGATCTGTTTTGTTGATTATGATAAATTTTTTGATATTATTCCGAATGTTGCTTGGTTAAGTTCAGATGAAAAAATAAAAGAGATTTTTAGTGAATCCGGCTTTAATGTTTCTATTATCAGGAAGCAGGGCTTTGCTTGGAAGTATATTTATATTTATGGTGTTAAGGTAAAAAATTCTTAAAAGAAATAGAAAAATAAAAAAAAATAAGAAGATTTATCGCTTCTTCTTGGCTTTCTTTTTCTTACCGCCTTTCTTCTTTTTAGCGGCTTTCTTCTTCTTTTTTGCTGCGATTTTGCTCACCTCCAAATTTATAGTCAAACAGACTAGCATGATTTGAAGAAAATAGTTGCTGAATTGTTTTTATCCTCATCTTTTTTGTTTTGTTTTTTCTCGACGTGAAAACAATCTTATGTATTTATACTGAGTAATTTTGTATTTAAATGTTTCTATTTGTTATTTTCTCGACGATAAAATTAAAAAAAATTTACAAAAAAATGATTTTTTTTGGAAAAAGTTTTTCAACTAATTTAATTTTTTAATTTTCTCGACGATAAAAGTTGAAATTTATTTTTTAAAATTTTGTTAAAAAAATAATTTTAAAATTTTTTTATCAACTTTTCAAGAAAATTTTCATATTCTTCTTCTGCTGTAAAAAATGCCAAGGAAGAATCTTTTTTGACTTCTTCTCCTTTTAATTCTTTTAAATTTTTTTCTAAAAGAAATCTTATCAATTGTTTTTCATCGTTTGTTAGTTCCATTTTAAATTATACCTCATTTGTTTTTAGTTTGATTCACAAGTGATCATTAAATTTAAAATGGAACTCTTTTGTGAGTGAAACGAGCAAATTTAGTTCCATTTTGAATTATACCTCATTTATTTCAGGTTTAGCTTAGATGATATTTAAACTTTGTTATAAGAATAACAGTAGATTATTATAGTACAAATACAATACCTTAATTATGAAAGTAAAAGATATAATGAACAATATTATTAAAATTTCTTCTAGTCTAACAATTACTGAAGCAGCAAAAATAATGGATAAAAGAAATATTGGCTCAATTGTGGTTGAAGAAGATAATCAAATCGTAGGATTAATGACTGAGAGAGATATTCTGAGAAAAGTTGTTGCTGCAGGTAATGATTATAATAAAGTGAAAGTAAGGGAAGTAATGAGCGCTCCATTAATTACTGTTGATTCTGAAGCAACATTAGATAACGCTAGAGATATAATGAATAAAAATAACATTAGGAGACTAATCGTTGTGGATAATCAGAAGATAGTAGGGATATTAACAGTAACTGATATTATAAGGAAGTCCAAGTATTCTTTAGCACATAGATTATCAAAATCTTTTAAAACAGGTTATTATAGACCTAGCTACGGTTAGTTCTTAAGAAAATATGCTCCGTCCGAGATTCGAACTCGGGTCGCTGCCTTTCTTCGTTTTACCTCGAGAGGGCAGCATGATTGGCCGGACTACACTAACGGAGCATAATGTTTAGAGATTGTAATTTATTTTTAAAGCTTGTTCTTTTGAATAGTTTTTTAAATAAAAATTGTTTTCTTTGCTTCATGCCGTGGTGGGACAATCTGGTACTCCGGCTGCCTCGAAAGCAGCTTTCCTTCGGGATTTCTCGGTTCAAATCCGGGCTGCGGCGTTGAAAAAAGAAGAAAAAGAGAATAGCAAGTTGAATTACGCGCATGAAATCCAACATATATTTAGATATCACTATAAGAATGACTGGGTTTCACAGTCGTTCATCAACCAGCATGATAGATTATGGATACAAACCTTTAATGATCTAGTGAAGCAAGGTTTGATCGAGAAAAAGAAAACAATCAATGGTTATGTATACAGATGGGCTGCTGCTTATCCTGATGTTTAGGAAAGATTTATATTAACGTTTTTCTATTTGTTTCATTATGAAATTAAGTAGGGTAGATATAGTCTCAATAATTCTTATAATTGGTGTTTTGGTCATAGCTTTCAATATTTATCCAACTATGCCTGAGAGAATGCCAACGCATTGGAATGCTGATGGAGAGATAGATGGATATGGCAACAGATTTGTTGGAGTTTTTTTATTTCCGATAATTATTGTATTTGTTTATTTGGTTTTCTTGATGGTTCCTTATATGGCTGTATACAAGAAGAATATCGAATCCTTTATGAAATATTTAGAGGGGATGAAATTAGTAATGATGCTTTTTTTTGTATCGATGTATGTTTTCACTTTGCTTTCAAATTTTGGGATAAAAGTCAATATGACTTATTTTGTCATTCCTGCAATAGCTATAATGTTTTATTATATTGGTTATGTTATGCAGTTTATGAAAAAAAATTATTTTATTGGTATAAGAACACCATGGACTTTAGCAAGTGATAAGGTGTGGGATAAGACACATAAGTTAGGAAGTATAACTTTTAGAGTAAATGCTGTTATATTTTTGGTTGTTCTTATTAATTCACACCTATTTGTTTGGGTGATTATGACCACTATATTACTGAATGTTGTTCTGCTTTTTGGCTATAGTTACTTTATTTGGAAGAAAGAAAAATAAAGTGGCAGTGGCGAGAAATTCAAGCCGAGCTTGAAATCGTTTTCGACTTCGTCTCAAACTATTTGAACTCGCGACATCCACGTAACCCAAGTTAGAGTTTATCATCGGCAAGAAGCCTCATAGCTCAAATATATGAGCGTGGCGATCTAACCAGGCTGAACTACACTGCCAATCAAGGATTAGAATTTTTTAGCCTTTTTTAAGTTTATCTCTTTTAGAACTGTATATCTGGAGTGTCTCTATCTAGAATATGCGCAGTAATTTCTCCATTACAGTATTTCTTGATTATATCAGCTAGCTCATTTATTATAGTATTTATTTCATCTTTTGTGACTGGCGGAAGGCCT
>CAYNVX010000096.1:0-6386 GCA_964400755.1 uncultured bacterium
GCAGTGTTTACTCTCCCACTTATTGATATTTATTTTTTAACACACCCTAAGTTATTTTTTATAATACTTAAAAGAATTGGCTTTAGTTTTTTAAAAAAAATATTTCAAAGAAAATTTTTAATCGATCTGTTAAAAAATTTGTTAAGACCCTTTTTAGGCTCAACATATAAATTTATAAAAAGAAAATATTTTTTAAAAAATTAATAACAATTTTCTTGCATTTATGATTATTCTTTATAGAGTTTCAAGAAAAAAAATTCGCGTTATACCATTTATCAAAAATAATCTTTAATGTATGATGTCCAGCCTCTTAAATTTAAGTCGGTATCAAATGAACATATTTCAACAAGAGCTAACCAAGCTCGCAGAAATTGATTTCTTTCAGCTGGCAAAACGAGAATCCAACTCAAGAACACGTATCCGTCTTCTTGCCTTAGGGCACCTTCGCGCCGGTAAAACAAAGCGCGAAGTCATTGACATGTTCCAAATCGTTTTTCCAACATTGCGCGAATGGTTGCTGCGATTTATTGCTGAAGGCGTGGAAGGCTTACGAGAAAAACGAGGAAAGGGGCGTAAAAGAAAGTTGCCCTCTGAACAAGAGGAAAACTTTCGGCAACAGATAGAAAATTTACAGAAAAGTCGTGAGGGAGGAAGGGTGCGGGGGCAAGACGTACAAGCGTTGCTCAAAGAAAAGTTTTGCGTTGATCATGCCTTACCAAGTGTTTATCACGTGCTTGAACGGTGCGGACTTTCGTGGATTTCAGCACGGTCTAAACACCCAAAATCTGACCCTGCAGTTCAAGAAGACTTTAAAAAAAATTCCAAGAAAAAGTAGCCGAAATATTGCCAGAAGGCGTTGCTCCAGAAAATATAGAGATCTGGTTCCAAGATGAAGCAAGGGTTGGGCAGCGGGGTAACGGTTACTCGACTTTGGGCAAGACGGGGCACTCGCCCTCGGGTGATTCGGCAACAACAGTTTGAGTACGCCTATATTTTCGGCGCTGTTTGTCCCAAAAAAGATCGAGCTGTTGGCTTAGTTTTGCCAACGATTGGAATGCACTGTATGCAGAAACATTTAGAAGAAATTTCCAAGGAAATCGAACCTGGAAACCATGCAGTTGTTATATTCGATCGAGCAGCTTGGCATACGACGAAAAAACTGCATTTACCAAAGAACATATCATTATTGCCATTGCCGGCAGCGTCCCCCGAGCTAAACCCAACCGAACAGGTATGGCAAGTGCTTAGAGATCGATACTTGGGTAATCGTTGTTTCGATTCATATGAACATATTTTGGACAGTTGTTGCGAGGCTTGGAATGCTTTTACTTCAACGGCTGGGACAGTGCGTCAGTTGTGTACAAGAGAGTGGGCTATGAGTAAAGATTATTTTTGATAAATGGTATTACTAATTTTTAATAATTAAAAATTATCTGCAATACACATGAATTTTAAGGGTTGATTTTTTTTTATAAAATTTCTTGTATCTATAATTGGAACGTCTAACCCAAAAATATTAGAGTAACTAAAATTCTTATGTGTAGTAATAATTACAAAACAATCATAATCTTTCGAAGGTAAAACACTTCTCATCCCATTTAAACGTTCATGATGTCGAATACCCTTTATACTTCCTACTAATGGATCATAAAACGAAACATCTGCACTTAGTATTTTTAATTTTTCAATTATTTCTAATGCAGGACTTTCTCTCAAATCTTCAACATCTGGTTTATAAGCTACACCAATTATTAAAATTTTTGCACCTTTTACAGCCTTTGATTTTTCATTCAAAACACTTTGAATTTTTCCAACCACCCAATTAGGCATAGATCTATTAATTAAAATAGCCAAATCTATCAATGGTGTATTAGCCATGTATTGTTTAGCTTTCCAAGTTAAATATATTGGATCAACAGGTATACAATGACCACCAACGCCTGGACCCGGAAAAAAAGGCATAAATCCAAATGGCTTTGTTTTGGCAGCTTCAATAACCTCCCAAATATCTATATTCATTTTTTCAAATGCCATCATTAATTCATTAACTAAAGCAATGTTTACGTTTCTAAAAATATTCTCATAAAGTTTGGTTGCCTCTGCAATTTTAATACTTGATAACAAAATGATTTTTTTAAAAATTAAAGAATATATGAGCCTTCCTCTTTCAAGACTTTCATCATTATATCCACCTAAAAGTTTCGGAATATTTACTGTTTTAAATTCAGTGTTTCCTGGATCTTCCCTTTCAGGGCTAAAACAAAGATATAGGTTTTCACCAACAATCAACTCTTTATTTTCTTCAAGAATAGGCTTTACTATTTCCTCCGTTGTCCCAGGCCATGATGTGCTTTCTAAAGAAACCAATGTATTTTTTTGTAGATGTGACGCGATAGATTTACATGTAGAAATAAGCGATGAAAGATCAGGATCAAAATTATCCGTCAATGGGGTAGGAACACAAATGATTACAACATTACAATTTTTTATGTTTTCAAAAGTCGAATAACAAGAAAATGTTTTTTTTTCTACAAAATCACATATTTCATCATTAGAAATCGATAAAAGATAACTTTTACCTATCAATAATTTCTTAATCTTTTCCTCATCTATGTCAAAGCCAATCACATTAATGTTTTTTTGCAAAAAAGACAGAGCTAAAGGTAATCCAACATATCCTAACCCAATAATCCCTATTTTTAACTCTTCATTTATCACTTTTCTTTTATTCATTTGAATTAACCCTTATTAATCTCACAATAAATTCTATTAATCAGTTATAATATGGCTAAGACTGCCTAGTTTTCATCTAAAAAAATTATGGAGATGTCTTCGAGGTCCAAGAATTATTACATCGTCGAAGTTTATACATTGCTGAATTATTCTTTAATTCTTCTGTCAACGCTGAAGTATTCCACTCATCTGATGCAACACCAAAATTTCTACCTCTAACGTCTTTGCACGGTGTTTTAATAATCCAATCACAGCATTCAACAACTTTTTCCATAGGAGTGCAATCATTTCCTTTTAATCTTTCTACGGTTTTATAATAATGACCCCCCGAAGCTTTAGCGCCTAATTTGAGGGTAGGTTCATGAATTTTAGTTTTTACGCATCCAGGGCCTATGATTACAAATCTAGTGTCTGGAATTTCCGCATCAAGCAACTCGCACATCTTGATTAATGCAATCTTTGAAAGTGTATAACTTGAAAAATATGGTACTGCATTATTTGTCCCCCCGCCTGCAAAAAATAATACCGAAGGTTCAGTTAATGTAGTTTGAAAATTACGAAAAGGTAAAAGATAATGTAATATTTTAAGTTGTTTTATTAAATTAACATTTATTCCATTTTCCCATTTTTTAAAATCAACATCTATAAAATTACCAATGGGCTCTAAGTCTCCCGGAGCAAAGACTAGTACATCCCATTTTTTTGTTATATTAACAATTCTATTACATGCATCATCTATTGATTTGTCTATTAATAAATCACAATGAAGTAAATTTTCTTTTTTTAAGTTTTCTATTTGTAAATAATCAAATGACTCAGACCTATATGTCCCAAAAACTTCCCATCCATCACTTATCCATTTTTGGGCTAAAGCTATACCTATATCACTAGAAATAGAAATAATTACTACTTTCATTTCGATCCTGCAAAAATCTCTTTATTTTCTAATAAGGTCCTGTATTCTTGCATAATCCCTTCAATTTCATCTTCGGGTAACTTTGGAAACAAATCTTCTATTCCACTACCATACTTTAATAAAGGCACTATTCTTTGTTTTTCATCTATATTCAAATGACAAAAACAAGGTCCTTTCATGCTATAGATATTATCTATCTTGGATAAATCAGAATGATCTTTTATAAAAACATATGGAATGTGAAAAGATTCTGCTAATTTTTGATAATCAGGGAAAGACAAACCGCTTTCTTCATCTACAGCAACATATCTTGAATTCAACCAAAAATCAATTGTTTGTTTTACCGTTGTATATCCCTTATTGTCAAAAAGAAAAATTTTTATAGGAATGTTATATCGACAAATGGTTGCCAGCTCTTGCAAACACATCATTAATCCGCCATCTCCTATCAAACAATAAATATCTTTTTTTACGCCCCAAAAAGCGCCTATACTGGCTGGCAAAGCATATCCCATAGGTGTATTGTTCCATGCAGAAAAAATACGCTGATTCTTTTTAAACTCAAAGGTTTGCATTACCCAGCAAAGATTAGCTCCTGTATCCGTAAAAAATATATCCCCCTCATTGGCTGTTTTTGACAGATGTTTAATAAACACATAAGGATTGACGCTATTCTTATTCTGATAATATTCCGGAGGACAAATCAAATAACGCTGTTTCCAGTTAAAGATTTTTTTTCTCCAATTTGAAAATAAATCTTTCTCATCAAATAAGTAACTTTTTTTACATTCTAAGAAGAACTCTTTTAAATCGGCTAAAATAGGAAGATTAAGATGAAAGGAATCATACCCAAATTTATTCAATTCTTCCTGATCAATATCAATTACAACTTTTTTTGCTTTAGGTGCAAAGAGCTCTTGCTTGCCTCCGGTAATCATCTGAGACAACCGAGTACCTAATGCAATAATAAGATCGGCTTGTTGTACCGCAAAATTACCGGCTCTCGGGCCACACACCCCAAGCCTCCCCATGTTCAAGGGATCGTCTTCTGCAAAGAGATCAGCGGCACCCCATGCTAATAAAACCGGTATGTTAAAATGCCTTGCAAATTGAATAACCTCTTTTTCAGCCTTGGAAGAATGAACACCTGCTCCTATAATCAAAATAGGCATTTTTGAGTTTCTAATATAAGAAATTAATTCGTTTATCTCTTTACTAAAATCTATAATGTGCTTTTTTTCCGGCACAAAAGATTTTAGATCTTGAATATTTATTTCTTCTCTTTGCAAATCATCAGGAATGTCTAGCACAACTGGGCCCGGACGACCTTCCTGTGCTAGATACACAGCTTTTTCTAATTCATATCTAATCATCAAGGGATCAGTTATCAAAGTTACATATTTTGTTATATCTTTGAAAATTGCACTTATATCTGTTTCTTGAAATCCCTTTTGTCTTAATTGATTATTTGGCCTTAAACGAAACCTTGATACTTGACCTGTAAGGCACACCATGGGAATCGAATCAAAATATGCGCTGCAGATGCTTGTTAATAAGTTTGTAGCTCCTGGACCACTTGTAGTCAAAGCTAAGCCTAATTTTTGTGAAGCTCTTGAATATCCATCAGCAGCAGCTCCGCCAAACTGTTCATGTTGAACACAAATGTGCTGCATTTTAGGATGATCCGCTATTGAATTAATTAAATGTAAATCAGCACCTCCTGTAACAACAAAAGAATAATCAATATCTAATTTTGAAAAAAAATCTATAACATAATCCGATAATTTCATTTTAAACTCATAATTTATTAGTTAATCCCAAGGCATATATGTTTTATTTGTAATAAATAATGATCCATCTCTGTGGCTAACAGGAACATCTTTTATACATTTAACCTTTTCCCATCCTGTTTTTTGAGAAAAGGAATTAATTCCAATTTTTTGTAAATAATTAAAAACAGAATTAGCATTCTCTGTTGATCCAATTTCAACAATAATATCACAATTCTCAAAATCCCTTTTATTCATTGATAAAAGAAGATCTTTTTCGTGACCTTCTACATCCATTTTAATCAAGTCTACCTGATCAAGAATATCTTTTAGATTTATCATTTGAACTGAAAAAGTTTCTAAATCTCCATAGGGCACTTTACTTCCTTTTATATGACTAGAAGTTGTGTTACCTAATACTCTAACAAATTCTGCTGTTCCATTTTCATTAGAAACTGCAGCCTTTATTGGAACAACATTTGTACAATTATTTAATGATAAATTCTCTACTAATTTATCAAAGTGAACAGGATCTGGTTCAAAAACCTTAACATTATATCCACATCTACTCATAACGATAGAATGTAATCCAATATTTCCTCCGAGATCTAAAACATTCTTATATTTTTTTCTGTTAGCCCAATAAAAACTAAAAATTATTAGTTCATCGAGACCAAACAAATCTAGGGAATTAATTACACCCATTTGAAAATATGGAAAAATAATTTCACCAAAAGGAGCAAAAGATTTGCTATTTTTTGATTTCTTAAAAAAAACATTTTTTACTTCTTCATTAGCAACTTTATTTAAAATTTCATATACAGAACTATCAGTTGAATGTTCTTTTAAAATTTTGGGCAACTTCAATATTATTGTTTCTAAAGCAGTCATGTTTTCCTATTCTTTAATGTTAAAAAAAATTAACCTCTCATGACATAATCATAAGAAGCATTTTCTAAATGATTTAT